>JAPLUN010000453.1 GCA_026397715.1 Verrucomicrobiota bacterium | reverse complement strand
CGTTCGCACGATCAATGGAATCAATGATGCGGCCGGTGCTGTCGCAGCGCTTGAGGGTCTCAGTCATGGGGCGGGCACAGGCGACGGCGGCCTGCGTGCGTGCGGCCTCAACGCAGCGGGTGATCTGCGCCACTGAGATGAGGGGACGTGCGCCATCATGCACGGCTACGATCTCGCAGGCAGGATCCAAGGCCTGCAAACCGGCATTCACGGAGAGGTGGCGTTCAGCGCCGCCGATGATGATCTGGGTGATTTTACCGAGGCCGCTGGAGCGCCAGGCTTCGATCTCCGGGCGCAGGGCCTCGCTGGTGACCACGAGGATCTCATCAATGATATAGCAGGCCTGAAATGCATCCAGGGTGCGCCTGAGCACAGGTACGCCGGACAGCGGCGCGAGGAGCTTGTTGAAGCCCATGCGCCGGCTGCTGCCTGCGGCAACGATGATGGCGGAGGTCATGAAAGCCGGTGAATCATTGAAACGGTGCGCGGCGGGCAGTCACCGGTTTAAGCGAGACGTTTGGCGACTTCGGTGGAAATCGACTTGCTGTCGGCGCGGCCGGCAACGCGTTCCTGCAGCGCCTTCATCACGCCGCCCATGTCCTTCTTGGAGGTGGCGCCGAGTTCGGCGATGACGGTGTCGACGAGCGTGCCCAACTCATCCGTGCTCATGGCGGCAGGGAGGTATTTTTCCAAAACGGCGATCTCGGCCTTGGTGGCTTCCACAGCTTCCGGGCGTCCGGCTTTTTCGGCGCCATCCACAGAATCCTGCAGTTTTTTGATCTCCTTGCGCACCACGGCCAGGGCGTCGGTGTCGCCGAGTTCACCATCAGCGCCGAGTTTTTCGATGGCTGCGTATTTGAGGGCGGACTTCAGATTGCGGATGACGTTGAGAGCCACGGTGTCCTTGGCACGCATGGCGTTTTTGAGGTCTTCGGAAATTTGGGAAATGAAGCTCATAAGAAAGGGGTGGCTGGATTGGTTGAATTGAGCGGCGATCATGGCGTGGCAGGGGCCTTTGTCCAGACGTTAGGAGAGTGAGCGGCGGGGCTTTGGCCAGGGCTTGGCGCAAGTAGCGGCTTACGACAGCGTGGAGTATCGCATGAACGCCAAAAAGGACGGAAACGACACCATGGCCGTAAGGGGCAAATTTTTTGCGACTGTGCGTGCGTCAATGCTGGAGCTTTGGCATTCTTTGAAAAGTGTGCATTCGGCGCGCCATTGTGCGTGGGCTAATGCGGCGGCCGAAGGGGATGGAATGCTCTTTGCACTCTCCACCTTGCCGTGCATGGTCACGGTCCAGTGCAATTTCGACATCCTAAACACGACCTTTATATTCCTGACGAAACTGAACCGTGGACCGCGCTGCGCCGAGTGACGCATCTGGGCATCGTTTCCCATCAGGACGACCTGGAGATCGCCGCGTATCACGGTATCACGGAGTGCTTCCATCACAAATCCCAGTGGTTCGGCGGCGTGGTGGTCACCGATGGTGCGGGCAGCCCGCGCAAAGGCCCGTATGAATCCTACACGGATGAGGAGATGCAGAAGGTGCGCCTCATTGAGCAGCGCAAGGCGGCCTACGTGGGTGAATACAGCTTCATGGCGCAGCTCGGCTATCCGAGTGAGGACATCAAAAAGCCGAAGCATGCGCCGGCCGTGGAGGATTTGAAATTCGTGCTGGAGCATGCGCAGCCGAAGTTTCTCTATCTTCACAATCCCTGTGACAGGCATGACACGCATGTGGCCACCTTTCTGCGCTGCCTCGAAGCCATTCGCGAACTGCCGCCGGAAATGCGTCCTGAAAAAGTCTATGGCTGCGAAGTCTGGCGCAAGCTCGACTGGCTGCTCGCTGAGGACAAGGAGATGCTCTGGGTGGACAAGCACCCGCACATGCTGCGCCCTTTGCTCGGCGTGTTTGATTCTCAGATCAGCGGCGGCAAACGCTATGACCTGGCCGAAGAAGGCCTGCGCCATGCCAACGCGACCTACTTTGACTCCCACACCACGGACAAGACCAGCCTGCTGACCTTTGCGATGGATCTGACGCCGCTGACGAAGGATGACAAGATGTGTCCGGTGGAGTACGCCACGAACTACGTGAGGCGGCTCGAATCTGATGTGCATGACCGCGTGAAGAAGTTCATGTGATCCGATGCTGGATCACATTTTTCTAACCGTCTCCGACATGGAGCATTCGATCGCTTTCTACGAGCGTGCTCTGGCCCCTCTTGGGATCGAGCATGCGGTCGATTACGATGGCAAGGATGGTCCGGAAGGTCATCCTGATCTCAAAGGATTCGGGCGCGACAATCGGGTTTCATTCTGGCTCCGCCAGGGAAGCCCGCAGCCGCAGGCGGTGCATGTAGGTTTCCTCGCCCGCAATGAAGGGGAAGTCCAAGCTTTCTACGAGGCTGCCATGGCGGCAGGCGCCAGCGACAACGGAGCGACGGGAGCGAGGCTTCACTACGATCCGCGTTACTACGCGGCCAATGTGTTGGATCCTGACGGTTATAGCCTGGAGGCTGTTTACAAGAGCTGGCAGCACCCGCAGGCGTGAGGTGCGCTGCGAGTGGGGCGACGGGGCATAAAAAATGCCAGCCGGGAAACCGGCTGGCATTGGAATTTGGAAGGCGAAGCTGTGGCGGGAATTATTCTGCGAGCTTGGCGCTCTTGATGACGATCTGCTCCACCGGAACGTCTCGTGCACCGGTTTTTGCAGCACCGATTGCTTCAACGACATCCATGCCCTTGGTCACCTTGCCGAACACACAGTAGCCCCAGCCATCACTTCCAGGATAGTCGAGGAAGCTGTTGTCCTTGAGATTGATGAAGAACTGCGAGCTGGCGCTGTGTGGTTCATTCGTGCGGGCCATGGCGAGGGTGCCCTTGACGTTCTTGAGGCCGTTCTTGGCTTCGTTCACGATCTGGCCGTCCGCCTCCTTCTGCTGCATGTCAGGGGAGAAGCCACCGCCTTGGATCATGAAGTCAGGGATCACGCGGTGGAAGATCAGGCCGTCATAGAAGCCTTTCTTCACATACTTCACAAAATTGGCGACAGAAATGGGAGCCTTGGCGGCGTCGAGTTCGAGTTCGATGGTTCCTTTGGAGGTCTCCATCACGATTTTCACTGGTTTGGCGTCACTCACGGTTTGGGCAGAGGTTGTTCCGGTCAGACCAGCAAACGTGATGACGAGAGCGGCAAGAGTCGGTGCTATTGATTTCATAGTGGGTTGGTAGGGAGGGGAATGAGCCACGAAGCCATTGATTTGCAATGGTCAAAATCGGCTCTCTCCCTGCGGCGGCGGTCTTGCCGCCTGAAAACAACTCGGCCCGGGAGAACCCAACCAAAATTCTCCCGGGCCTTTAGGTGACCAGAGAGTCCCAACCATGAAGCGACTCTCCAGCTCGTTGTGTGTTTCCCCAGGCGAACCTGAGAAATGTTTGTGAAGCTTGCGCCCCAACTGAGTGAATGATAGAGCAGCCAGCGGGCCAGACCTGCGCATTTTAGAAAACAACTCGGCCCGGGAGAACCCAACCAAAATTCTCCCGGGCCTTTAGGTGACCAGAGAGTCCCAACCATGAAGCGACTCTCCAGCTCGTTGTGTGTTTCCTCGAGCGAACCCGAGAAATGTTTGTGAAGCTCGCGCCCCAACTGAGTTAATGATAGAGCAGCCGACGGGCCAAGTTTGGTGGGGAAATTTACTTTTTTTAAATCAGGGCAAATTTTCTCCACTGCCAGAGAGATTTTGAACGATGCCGATCAGTGGATCAAACAGCAGCGTGGCAATGACATGGCTGCTGGCGATGAGTGCGAATGTCGAGATGGCGGCCGTGATCCAGACATGGCGGGGTTGTTTGAAGGTGAAGATGAGAAGAATCATCAACGCCGCAAGGAGCCACACGCAGCCAAGCAAAGGCATGGCCCATTCTAACAGGAGACCTGTCAGGGGCGGGAGCTTTTCTTTGGGCCCCATCATGTCCTCGAAGATCCTTTCGAACTTGGGTGCTGCCAGCAGTGCACGGTTGCAGTAGTAAAGCGGCAGCACAGTGAGCACTGTAAAGACGCAGCGGATGCCGAGCGCCCATTGTTTGATTTCAGCCCTTAGCTCACGGAGTTCTGCGGAGGAAGTTTCATTGCCATCAGAGGGATGCATATGACAGGCTTAACAAATGCCGTGGTGCGTTGTCACGACAAACCTCAGGGAAGATACGAGCCACCGCGAGGCTATGGACAGGGATGAAGCTACGAGACAGCATCGCGCGCTGGCAGACGGGCGGGCTGTCGCCACACCCATCCTACCAATGCTGAGGCTGATTCACATCACTTTGGCAGCACGCGTACGATGAAGGCTTTCTTCTCGCCGAAGTACTTTGCGGCGACGCGCTGAATCTCCTTGGAGCTGATGTCGGCCATGATGCCGGGGAGCTTCTGGAAATGATCCCAGCCGAGGCCGTTGATTTCATTCCAGGCGCAGACGTCCGCCATGGCGGTGTTGCCCTGCTGGGCACGCAGCCAGGAGGAGCGCCACGTGACGCGTGCGCGGTCAATCTCATCGGCATGCAGGCCGTTGGCGGCGAGGTCGTTGATCTGCGCCATGAGCTCCTTCTCGGCGAGCTTCACTTTCTTTGGATCGGTGCCGACGTAGAAGTAGAACGCACCCGCACCCATGGCGGCGAAGTTTTGTGCGCCGACATAATAGGCGAGGCCGAGCTCTTCGCGGATGCGGTTGAACAAACGGCTGCCCATGTCGCTGCAGGCTTCATCAATGAGATTGAGAGCATGCACGTCACGATCTTCAAGGCCGACGGTGCGGAAGCCGACGACGATGACGGCTTGTTCTTTGTCGAGATGTTCGGTCCAGGCTGCGGGTTTGGCGCTGGCATGGTACTCACGTCCCATGGCGATCTGGCGGTTGCCGCGTGGCAGTTTGGCAAAGGCTTTTTCCACCTGTGCTTTCACCACGGCGGCCTTCACATCGCCAAAGACGGAGATGACGCCGTTGCCGGTGGCAAAGCTGGCATGCAGCATGGCGCGACAGTCGGTGAGCTTCAGCGCGGCCACGGATTGCTCGGTGCCGAGCGCGGTGCGGTGAAAGGGCTGGCCGGCAAAGATTTCACGCCGTGCTTTGCGCATGGCGACGGTGAGCGGATCTTCCTTTTCTTCGAGGATGTTGGCGATCTGGCGCTTTTTCACTTCAGCCAACTGGGCCTGAGGCAGCGCGGGATTGAGAATGAGATCAGCCACGAGATCGAGCGCGTCGGCTTCATCTCCGCGCATGACATCAGCACCGATCATGTAGCGGTGCGCGTCCGCAGAGCACATGAGGCTGCCGCCGCGATTTTCGAGTTCGGAGGCGATCTCCGCCGCCGCACGTTTCTTGGTGCCTTTGAGCAGCATCTGCGCGGAGATCTGCGTGACACCGGCGGAGAGGTCGGTTTCGGCCAAAACACCGGCGAGGAAATTGGTGCGGACGCTGATGAGAGGCAGGCGAGGATTCTCTCCCACAAGAAGGATGAGGCCGTTTTTGAGTTTGAAGCGCTGGATGTCTGGGCGTGCGGAATCGGCGGTGGATTTGGCCTTGGTGTCGGCTTCGACCTCATCGCCTACGACCACGGTGCTCATGGCTTCAGGGGTCAAGTAGCGGCGTGCGGCATCGCGGATGACATCCGGCGTGAGCGCGGAGATGGCATTGAGGAACTGGCGCTGGTAGTCGAGCGAGCCGGAAAGCAGCCAGCCGTTGCCGAGGCTGCCTGCCTGGCCTTTGACGGTGCTCAGCGTGCGCATCTGGCCGCTGAGCGTGGCGCACACGGCCTTCTGGAGTTCGGCGCGGCCTGGTCCGATCTTTTGCATCGTGGCAATGACTTCGAGCATGCCCTTCTTCAGCTTGTCAGCATCGGCGGGATTGCATTCGGCCTCGACATTGAAGAGGCCTACCTCCGGTGCGCACCAGGCACCGGCCCAGACGTAATGGGCGAGGCTGCGTTTCTCGCGCAGTTCCTGGTAGAGGCGTGAGCTGCGGCCGGAGCCCAGCAGGAAGGCCAGTACATCAAGGGCTGGTTTGTCCGCATGGTTTTCTCCGGGGATCTGCCAGCCGAGGGCGATGCGCGTGAGTTCGGTGGTGAAGTTTTTGGCGGCGGAGCGGCTGCCATGCTGGGGCGGCTCAGCTGGCAGGAGAACGGGATCAAAAGCACGGCGCTGCCAGTCCCCAAAGAAGCTGCGCACGGTGTCCAGCACGGCAGCGGTATCGACATCGCCAGCGATGACGATGAAGGCGTTGTTGGGCACGTAGTGACGCTGCACAAAACCGTACACATCGGCGCGGGTGATCTGATCGAAGACTTCACGATGACCGATGATGGGGTGGCGCAGCGGATGCTGGCGGAAGGCGGTGGCCTGCATCAGATGCTGGATTGTGCTGCCGGGGTCGTCGTTATCCATGGCCATC
>JAPLUN010000394.1 GCA_026397715.1 Verrucomicrobiota bacterium | reverse complement strand
CAGGCTGCGTCGCGTGATCGGAACTTTCGTTTCCCAGGGCGGAACGGAGGTTTGCGGTTTTTCGGTTGGAGCTTCAGGCATGGCGTGCGCCCACTATGCGCGAAGTTCGTGCGGCGACAGGTGATTTTTGCTTGTTGCTTTCACCGATCTCTGTTCACAGTTTGCTGTTCGCGGCCTGACCTGCGAACAGCGAACCATCCACCCGACAACTCCACTCTTATGCCCCACGTCGAAACCAACGGAATCAAGATGTTTTACCAAGAACGCGGCAGCGGCGAACCGCTCGTCTGCATCATGGGAGTCACCGCCCCTGGCGGCGTGTGGGACGCGCATGCCCAGGCATGGGAAAAGCACTTCCGCTGCATCCTTGGTGACAACCGCGGCGTGGGCGAAACCGACAAGCCCGCCGGCCCCTACACCACCGCTATGATGGCCGACGACTACGCCGGCCTCATGGACAAGCTCGGCATCAAGCAGGCCCGTGTCGTGGGCTGCTCGCTCGGCTCCGTCATTGCCCAGCAGCTCGCCCTGCGCCACCCCGAGAAGGTGAAGAGCATGATCCTCATGTGCACATGGGCCAGGCAGGACCGCTTCGGCCTCTACACCTGGCAGCACCTCATCAAGGCCAAAGCGAACATGCGTCCAGAAGACTTCATGCAGTGGATTCAGATGCTCATCTTCACCAAGCCTTGGTTCGACAACGACGACTGCTGGAACAACATGCAGCAGGGCCTCAAAGACGCCGCCACCAATCCTGCGCCACAGCCCCTGCATGCCACCGAGGCGCAGAGTGCTGCCGCCATGACGCACAACACCCTCAACGAACTCAAAAACGTGAAGTGCCCCACGCTCGTCATCGGCGGCAAGGACGACACCTTCACCCCTCAATGGATGGGCAAGGAAGTCGCCGCCGCCATCCCCGGCGCTGATCTGCACCTCTATGACAACGCCGGCCACGCATTCCACTGGGAACAGCTGGGCGACTTCAATCCACGCTCGACTGAGTGGCTGTTGAAGCATTGATCCATTCAGTATCCACGCTCATCACGAAACAAGCACGCGGCTTTGAAACTGCGTGCCTGTTTTCGTTACCGGCTTCGTCCTGCTCATGACTGACGAATAGGAATCACCTCTTCTTCTTGCCAGGCTCGTATGGAAACCGGCAGGTCACGACGACTCCCCGGCGGGGCTTGGCTTTGATCGTCAGCCGCGCTCCGATGAGGTTGGCGCGGTAATCCATCACCCGCACGCCGATGCCGTTGTGCTGACCGCCTTTGGTCTTTTTCAATCCGGCTCCATCGTCCTCGATTCGCAGCTCACACTCGGTCTGGCTCACGTGCTGCAGGGACAGTTTCACTTCTGTAGGCTTGCCATGACGCAGGGCATTGTTGACTGCCTCCTGCGCGATGCGGAAAAGATGAGCTTCAATATCGTTGTTTTGAATCGCGATGCTGGCGTCCACCTCGCACTGGCAGGGCGTGCGGAAGTTGGTGCGCACGGTTTCGGCCAGCAATTGCAGCGCACCCACAAGACCACGGTACTTCACGCTGGTGGGCGAGAGACCGTGGGACATGCGGCGAACTTCGGAAACGGACTGGCGCAGGAGTTCATGAATGCGCTGGGCCTGCTGCCGGGGCTCGCCATCCAGATCTGCCTCCAATGCCTCCAGCAGCGAGACAATGCCGGTCATGGTCTGGCCCACGCCATCATGCAGATCATGTCCTACGCGCGCCTGCTCCTGCTCCACCACGCGCAACACCTCCTGCTGCAGGCGATTGCGTTCCGTCATGTCCGTTCCCGTTACCACGATGCGATCCAGGGTGCCGTCCGGTTTGCAGGTGGCGATGCTGCGCAATTCGACGCTGCGCCACTCCCCATCCTTCGTCCGCAACCGTGAATCGGTGGGCGGATTTTTTTCCCCGCGCAGCAGACGCGCGAAGCGCTCCTTGGAGAGCGCAGTCTCCGCTGCATCCATGAGACCGATCTCCCAAGGGGTTTTGCCGATAACCTGCTTCTTGTTGTAGCCCATGGTGTCGCTGAAGGACGCATTGGCGTGCACGAAGCGACCGGCCAGGTCGAGCACCACAATGAAGGCTGAGGTGTGGCCCACCAGCGCCTGATTGTAGGCCAGTTCACGACGATAGTCGAGCTCCACGCGTTTGCGCTCTGTGATGTCTTCAACCACGGCGACATGACGCATTGGAGGCTCGCCGGGAAGCCACATCGGTGCAACCGTCAGATTCACCCACTTCAGGGTGCCGTCTGGCAGCACATTGCGTTTCTCTAGGTTGTAGCTGCGAATCCTTCCAGCCTTCAATTCCTCCATGCGTTGCAAGGATTTCGGCAGATCCTCCGGCAAGGTGACATCTTTGAAGGTGAGTTTCAGCATCTCGTCGCCTGAACGTTGATTGATCTCACAAATGCGCTGGTTCACGCTGAGAAAACGCCCCGTGGTTGTGTCCATTTCAGCAACGCCTACTGCGGCCTGCTCAAACACGGCACGAAAACGCTGCTCACTGGCCAGCAGCGCCTGCTCCGCCAGCTTGCGATCTGCAATGTCTGAGATGGTGCCGGTCATGCGCACCGCCTCTCCCTGCTCATTCCAGTCGGCCTCCCCCCGAGTGAGAAACCACCGATATTCGCCGTTCTTGTTACACAATCGAAGTTCCACCTGATAAGGCACACGCTTTTCAAAGTGCGCTTTTCGAGCCGCCTGCACCCTTGGCCAGTCCTCCGGGTGGAGCCGGGACATGAACGACTCCTGGTCCTTGCCCAGTTGATCGGCTTCCCCAAATCCAAGCATCTGCTTCCAGCGCGGTGAGAGATAGGTTTCACCCGTCAAAATGTTCCACTCCCACAAGCCGTCTGTCGTGGCACGCATGGCACGCGCATAGCGCTCCTCGCTGACCTGCAGCGCCTGCTTGCGCTCTTCACGTTCGATAGTCAGTGCGGCCAGGCGTGCAGCTGCGGTTATAGCCTGGATTTCCTTCTGGTCCGGCGTGTGAATCTCACGGCGATAGCAAGCGAAAGCCCCCAGCACCTGCCCCTCGCCACTCACCACTGGCTCAGACCAGCAGGCCAGCAACCTGGCCTTCTCCGCCAACTTGTGAAATGGCTCCAGACATGGATCGGCCAGCACATCCGGACAAATCACCCGCTTGCCACTGAAGGTGGCCACACCACAGATGCCGATGTCTGGTGCAATGGGGGTTCCATCCAGTGCCTTTTTAACATACTCGGGCAGACTGGGAGCGGCCTGCAAGCGCAGCCTTGTGCCGGTTTCATCAGCCAGCATCACACTGCAGCGCATTCCGAGATGCCCCGCCTCAACGCTGCGCACGATGGCCTCCAGCACGGCGGAGCAAGGCGCCCCCTCCACGATCAACTGCAAATTATGCTCCTCCCGCTCCTCGGCAGCCTTGCGGCGGGAGATGTCTTCCAGCGTGCCAGTCATGCGCATAGCGCGTTGCTGATCATCACGGCGAATAACCTTGCCGCGACCCATCACCCATTTCCACGAACCATCCTTGCAACGCATGCGAAACTCCCGGTCAAAACCGTCGGTTCGCTGCATCAGATGATCATTTACCGCCAGTTCAGTTCCAGACAGATCTTCGGGATGCACCATTCCCTGCCAGCCGAGTACAGCGTCTGGGATCGGCTCATCTGCACTATAGCCGAGCATCACCTTAAACTGGCTGGAACGGAAGATGGTATCACGCGTAAGATCCCAGTCCCACACTCCAAAACCTGAACTCTCGAGGGCAAACTTCCAGCGTTGCTCCCCCTCCTGCAGGCGCTGTTCCGCCAGCACACGCTCCGTGATGTCCCGTCCGACCGACTGCATCTCCTTCAGCAGCCCCTGATCATCGAAGATGGCACGATTGACGAACTCCATCCACCGCACCCGCCCTCTGCCGTCATAAACCCGGTTCTCAATGACGACGACCGGAGTCTTAGGCGAAAGCTGCCGCAGCCTCTCCTCAATTAGCAGCACATCCTCAATTACTGCACTAGGCTGCCATCGCTGACCGATCAGCTCCTCAAGTTTCCTGTCAAAAAAGCGACAGCAAACTTCGTTCACATAGGTGAGGGTGCCATCCGGAAGAAAGCGGCAAATAATCTCCGTCAGATCCTCCACCACGATGCGGTGGGAATCTTGAGCAAGCAGCTCACTCGCTGCAGCCGGAGGCGCTTTGATTCGGGCTTTGCGTGTCTTCATGCAGGCGCGGACTCACCATAGTCCGGTTCGGGGTACAAGTCACCATACAGATGAGGGGATCACGGAATGTATCCCATCGACTTCATCCATTCCGCCACGCGGTTTGGCCAGTCGTTCACAGGCCCGCCGCTTTTGCGCATGCCGAAACCGTGGCCTCCTTTGGCGTAAATGTGCAGTTCGCAGGGAATGTTGAGTTTTTTGTACTCAAGATAGAGCAATGCGCTCGCGCTGGCCGGCCATGGATCATCATTGGCGTGGATGAAACACATTGGCGGCGATTTGGCAGTGACTTCAAAACCTGGCAGCAGATGCGTGATGTCCTCTTTGCTGACGAGGTAGGCCGGGTAAACCGGGATGGCGAAATTCGGTGTCGCGTCCTCGACATCGAGAGCAGGATCAGTCGCGTAAGTCCGCGCATTCGCATGCAGCGCCGTCATCACGGTCAGATGCCCGCCGGCGGAGAAGCCGAGGATGCCGATGCGATCAGGCTTGAGACCCCACTCTGCTGCGTGATGGCGAATGATGCCCATCGCGCGCTGTGCATCCTGCAAAGCCTCGCGGCCTGGGTCCTTGGGATCACGCTTTGGCACACGGTATTTGAGCAGAATGCCGGTGACACCATGCTGTTTCAGAAATTCACACACCTGCGAGCCTTCGTGCTCATAAGCGAGAATGCCATAGCCACCACCAGGGCACACCATCACCGCAGTGCCATTCGGCTTTTCAGGTTTGAAAACCGTGATCATGGGATCGGTCACGTTTGTGATGCGCTGTACATCATCTGCCGTTTTTTTCGGCACTTCTTTCTCAGCCTCGATCTTCACCCCGGGCTGTTCTGGCGCACCTCCCGGCCAAAGTTTCACAACGATCGGTTCGGCGGCAAAAAGCGACGAAGAGACAAACAGAAGGGCGGGAATGAGCTTCATGGTTCCGCCAATGGAGCGGAAATCACCGTGCAACGCAAGGCAGCATCATCGCATCCCGCATGCCGTGGAGGATTTTTTTGTCTGCCGGACAGACCGTGGCCAGCACCCCTCCGAGAGCCGGATCATTGTCCTCGTCAGATGTGGCAAAAAAATACGGGCACAAACGCACCCGGCTCTGCATCGCCCGCGTGGCCTGCTTGTCTTCATCCCAGGCCGGATGCGTCACCACCCTGGCGCGATGAAACTCCTGCAACACGAAAGGATTTGTCGGGAAACTGGCTAAAGCTTCATCAATTGCCGCCCCCCACTGCTCCTGGGACAAATCGTGCCCGATGAATACTCCGCGTGATCCCCAGCCGCGCTCCGAAAAACCGCTGATCTTCAGCACGAGCTGCCGCTGCTTGCCACCGAAGGCCTTCATCTCATGCCAGCTCTGAATGTCGAGCTTCGGCCACACCGCAAAGGGCGGCAGAGGCACCGGATCAACCACCCAGCCCATCGGGATGCATTGCTGCAAGAGCGTCAGATGCTCATCACTCAGCGCCGAGCTCCAAAAATCTGCCAGTGTGGGCGACCAAAAAAGCGCGAGCAATAGCTTCTCTTCGAGGAAGGCTTTGATCGGCGGCGTGAAACTTAGCTCACCACGTTCCGCCATGCGCAGCATCACATCGGCGTTTTCCACGTTCGCTAGATCAAACAGCTCGAAAAAGCGGTAAATTGCAGCGCCGTTGAGTTCGTAAGGCTGAACCTCCCATGGCCGCAGCACGCGGCGGCCCAACCGTTCCGCCAACCAGCTCATTTCAGGGAGGTAATCGCCCGATTCACGTGAGATGAGGATGTCCTCGCCCGGAAATGCAGCGGCAAACGCCTCAATCATTCCAGCAGCCCCGCCGATCACATCTTGACCCAACGCTGCGTAGGTCTCATTCAGCCAAGCTGTTAAACCGATGCCGCCCGGCAGCGAATCCAGCTCCGAGATGCTCACCCCGGTTTCCGTCAGCACCAAGTCCGGTCGCAGCACACGCGGCAGGTCTTCATGCCAGCGAGGATTCCGCCCCAGCTCAGTGACCCGCGGCGGCTTGCCCTGGTCCAGCAGTTGCGCCACCCATGGATAGGATTTGTCGAAGTACAGCCTATTGCACGCCCGCTGAAACGCGCGCAGTGCGGGGCCCAGATTGCGGATCAACGTCACCGTCGCTGCATCCAGTGCGAATGCTTCAGGTGAAAGCACCCATTCCTTCTCCGCAAAGAAGCCCTGCTCCGGAAACGAGGCTCGGATATGAGAAATAGACTTGGCGTCTGACACAACGCTCATTCAACAATATCCTCCTTCCGAAGGAGCTTGATACATCCCCAGCACTTCAGATGGCGGCAACCATTCCATGAAGAACGAGCAGTAACCTTGAAGGACACATCGCAATGCGGGCATTTCACGAAATCTTTACGATTCACATAGCCGACCAGCTCACCTCTCGCCTCAATTTCTTCCCATCGATGCGGTTTCCGATCTCTTTGAACACCTTCATGCGTGCAGTCGCACAAAATCGAATACCCGCAGATCAACTCATCATTAAAAATGGGGAATGGAACGAACCAGTCTTGCCCCCACACCATTGCAAAATCAACCCTCTCCGAGTTCGGTCCTACTGACAAGGCAAGAACTTTGTCCGTGCACAGTCCATCGACTATCTGGTTCCATACGTCACTGTCGTCTAGCTGCATCGATTCATGAAGCCAGTTTAAATGCTCAAATTCTCCCATC
>JAPLUN010000130.1 GCA_026397715.1 Verrucomicrobiota bacterium | reverse complement strand
GTTTACTCCGCAATGCAAAACTCCCTTGAGCGCCGTGTGGCGGTGAAGATCCTGCCCCCGGACCTCGGCAAGGATGCTCTCTTCGTGGACGGATTTCATCGTGAGGCACGCCTGCTCGCCCGGCTGCAGCATCCGAACATCGTCGCGGTGTATGATTTTGGCCGCAACGCCCTGGGGCACCTTTTCATTGTGATGGAGTACGTCCATGGCACCTCACTCTTTGAGATCCTCAAGCAGGAGCATCTTCCCCTGCCCCGTGTGCTGGAAATCATCGCCCAAGTCTGTGAAGGACTGCAGTTCGCCCATGACCACGGCGTCATTCACCGCGACATCAAGCCCACGAACATCCTCATCGACGGACGCAACAGTGTGCGCGTGGCGGACTTCGGCCTGGCCAAGCTGGTTAAGGCGGAATCCACCACCACAACGCAGACCCGCAGTTCCCTCATCATGGGCACCCCCGTCTATGCCGCGCCGGAACAGCGCCGGCCGAATGCATCGGTTGATCATCGTGTGGACATCTTCAGCGTGGGAGTGACCCTTTATGAAATGATCACCGGCCACTTTCCGGTCGGCGTCTTTGAGCCTCCCTCCAAAAAAGCCGGCAGCCCTCCTGCACTGGATAAAATCATCACCAAAGCCCTGCGTGAAAGTCCGGCAGACCGCTACCAAAACGCTGCAGAGCTCAAGAAGGCCATCAAACAGGCCTCTGACCGCATCACCCAGCCCGCTATCCAGCGCACCATCGTCAAGCGGCCGATCATTTCCATGATGACCACCGTCATCGTCACCGCCGGGCTCATCTATTTGTTCGACGAGGTGAACAAGCAGGTGCTGCAAAAAATGCGCCCGTCAGCAGCACCGCTGCTCCAAAACGTCGCTGTGGTCCCGCTCAACAGCACCTTCTCCCTGCTCAACAGCCGCATGACATGGCTGTAGCCGCTGGGACTTCGAAGCCTGGATGCCCGCCGCCATTGAACCACCCGTGCTCGTCACCGAAATTCAGCCAAAAAACGGCGGCACCCTGCGCACCTCCCGCGGCGATACACCGGACTGGATCGAAGTGCGCAACCCTGGCTCACAGCCTGCGGACCTGACCGGCTGGAAACTCATCCACTACCAGGGCCGGGAACTTGTTGAGGACCGCCTCGGGGCTCACATGAAGCCCGGATCCCCCGCCTTGGTGCTCGCCCCAGGTGAATACCGCGTCATTTTTTGCAGTGCCATCGCAGAAGTGGAACCCGACCGCCCACAGTTCCACTTCCGGCTCGAAGCCGTGAACGGACGCATCGGCTGGGCCGACCCACGAGGCCGCTTGATTCAGATGTTCAACAGCGCTTGGAACAATTTCCCAAGCGACACTTCCATCTCCGCAGATGCCGCAGGGCAGACTTGGGGAGTAAGCGCCAAACCCAGTCCCGGTCAGCCCAATCCCCCGCCCGCACGCCCGCTCAAATTCAGCGCAGTTCCAAAACCCGAACGGCAGGCTGTGATGCTCCTCCCCCAGTTCGGTGGCCGCTGGACCGCCAGTCCTCTGGACCGCATGGCGCTGCCACTCATCAGGAACAAGAAAAAGTAGGGACCGCAGCACCCACCTCATGCTGGTGAGGAGATGACCATCCGTGAAGTGGCAAGGTGTCGGCCTTAGCGGTTGGCCAGATCCACCAGCTTGTCATTCATGTCGCGCATGCGCTTGGAAAGACAGGTGGTGATGCGGGTCAGAAGTCGGTAGGCCACCTTCGGGCTTGCCGTGTGCAGCCGGTCCAAACTGTCACGCGTGATGAGCCAGACCTCGGAGTCAGAGCCGGCACGCACGGTGGCGCTGGCTGGACCGGGATCATAGATGCTCACCTCACCCAGCGAATCACCGGCTTCCAACACTGCCACCACCTGGTCAGCTCCATCCACTTCCTGCAGCACTTCCAGCTTTCCCTTCAGCACCAGATAGAGATGGTCATTTTCATCCCCCTGACGGATGACCACGTCGCCCGGCTGGTACGAGCGCGAGTCTCCGTAACTGGAGAGCAGCGAGAGTTCGTTGGCATTGAAGTTGGCTAGAAGCGGAGTGAGTGACGGCATGGTTGAAGACTGAAAAAGAGAGAAATTGAACGATTCTGGGGGCTGAATAGATGGCGGGACTAAAGCTGGAGATCACATGGAAATTCCGCCTCCACCACCGCCGCCACGCTGGCCGATTTTGACGTTCTGCCGCACATTTTGCGCGGGCGCCGCCTGGGCCAGACGCTCGGCATTTTGAGCGTAAGCTTTGTCGATTGCCTTGCTGGAGTGATTTTTGAGAGGGTTGTTCTTGGCCAGATCCTGGCCGTTGTTTTCCATGGTCACACAACTGCCGTACTGGTGCGGGATGGCCAGCTTCCCTTGGGCGATTCCTAGGTTTTCGTAGAGACTCACGGCCTTGTTTTTGGTCCACTTGGTCGCTTTGTCGGCCGATTCCTTGATTTCGCCAGCCTTCTGCCCCAGGCTGGAGTCCTTCACCTGCTGCTTCACCTCGTTGATTTGCCGACTGACGGCACTGGCAGGTCCCCTGAGCATGTCACGCACGGAGGTTCCCACCTTTTGCGCCTTGTCCTTGGCGGCCTCCACGCCCATCTGGCCGATCTGCTTGGCACTGTCTGCTTTGTCCGCGACGTAGTTGGCCGCAGGTGCCAGGCGATCCTTGACCGCGTTCACGCCCATCTGGCCAATCTGCACGGCGCTGTCTGCCTTGTCTGCGACGAAGTTCGCCGCCGGTGCCAGGCGGTCCTTGTCCGCGTTCACGCCCATCTGTCCGATCTGCATGGCACTGTCCGCGTTGTCTGACACGAAGGACGCGGCAT
>JAPLUN010000619.1 GCA_026397715.1 Verrucomicrobiota bacterium | reverse complement strand
CCCTACGGGGAGCATGAGAAGCAGGTGCTTGATTTTTACCAGGCAAAAGCGGAGCAGCCGACGCCGCTGCTGTTCTTCGTGCACGGCGGTGGATGGATGACGGGAGACAAGGCGAATCCCGACTTCCTCGCCAAATGCCTGGAGAACGGCATCTCGGTGGTTTCGATCAACTACCGCTTCATTCCTGAGGCGCAGGCGGAGCAGATCACGCCGCCGGTGAAGGCCTGCCTGGATGATTCGGCGCGTGCGCTGCAGTTTGTCCGCAGCAAGGCCGCCGAGTGGCATATCGACAAAGAACGCATCGGCGGGTGTGGCGGATCAGCGGGTGGGTTCACCGTGCTGTGGCTGGCCTTCAGCCCCGACATGGCGAATGCCAAGAGCGTTGATCCCATCGAGCATGAATCCACGCGGCTGCGCTGCGTGCTGGCCTTTGTGCCGCAGACCTCGCTGGACCCCAAGCAGATGAAGGAGTGGATCCCGAACAACGACTACGGCAGCCATGCCTTTGGGCTCGGCAGCATGCAGGAGTTTCTGGCCAAACGGGACAGCCTCATGCCGTGGATCGAACGCTTCTCGCCGTATGCGCTCGCGAGTGCGGACGATCCGCCGGTGCTGCTGTTTTACGACAGCACGCCGCATCTCGGCAAGCTACCGGCCAAGGACCCGGTGCACTCCGGCAACTTTGGCGCTGGCATCGCGGAGAAGCTGAAGGCGGTGGGCATTGAGCACGAGATCAATTACAACAATGATTACGGGCACATGAAGTACCCGGATCTGTTTGGGTTTTTGAAGGAGAAGCTGGGGAAGTAGGCGGCGGCTGGAGCAGCGCCGTGTGCAGGTGATTTTCGATCGATTTTAAAAATCGCTCACATCGATTTTCATTTTCATGCATTACCCGAGCGGCTTCATACACAACTGCCGCAGTGTGTAGAATGGGGCGTCTGATTCTGGTATGCGGCGGGCGCCCTGCTTGCGCTTTGGCCCGAAGAGATCGCGCTGCGCCTCGAAAATACCTTCGACGAATTCTTTGCTGCCCAATGCGACGCCGTCGGTGAAGTAGCGCACGCGCAGGTGCACGAGTTCGGCGGGGCTGAGTTTGCCTTTTTCTGCCAGCACGGTGCGTGCGGACTCGGTGCTGATGCCACGAGATACCACTTTCTCATTCTGCGCGTCTTTGATTTCACGACCTTCTCCTTAGGGTCTTTGACAAGTCCGGAGCGCACGGGATTGAGATCGATGTAGGCGGCCATGGTGCGCAGGGGCTCGCCTTTGCCTTCGACGAGGACGCTTTTGAAGCGGTCCATCCACAGCGTGCCACGGCGGCCGCGGCGTTTGTTGAACCAGCGGCTGAAGCGTTCTTTGACCTCTTTGACGAAGAGGGAGAGATCGCAGAAGCGCTTTTTCAGGGCGTCCAGGCGCTGCTCAGCGAGGACGGCCATGCCGCGTGCGCGGAAGTCAGCGAGTTCATCGCGCAGAAGGCCCAGATAGGCGCGGCTGTAGAGAGTGCGCAGGTGATCGAAGAGCTTTGCTTCGCCCTCGGGGCCGTCGAAGCGCTGCAGCCAGGTGTCGCGGTGCGGCACCTCGGCGAGGAGGTGGAAATGATTGCCCATGATGCAGTAGGTGACCACCTTGATGCCGGAAAATTCGGCCATGCGCCAGATGACGCGGCGCAGCGCCTCTTTCTCCACGTCGTCAAACAGCACCTCGCCGCCGCAGGTGCGGGACATGACGTGGTAGCAGTAGGACTCCAGCGGCCCTTTGCCGAGCACACGGAACCGCCCGCCAGACCACGAACGCGCGCCGGGATAGAGGCCGGTTTTGGCATTCACACCGACAAGCTGCTCTTCGAGCGGGAGCGCCTGGGGATCAGAGATTTGGGCGGGTTTCATGGGGCGGAAGATGGATGAAAAACTGGCGGGGTCAATTACTAAATGCCTGGCATTATTTATGTGATAGCTCGGCGCCGCAAAGTGGCTGCGGGGAATCAATGTTGCGGCCAGACTGGGCGCGAGATTGCTCTCGCTGAGGCCTTGCTGAGGGGGCAAGTGGACTACTGGATCAGGGCTTCGAGATCGCTCTCCGTGAGGCCTTCCATCATCGGGGCTTGGTCGTTGAGGGCGGCTTCAACGAGGCCGCGTTTTTGGGCCTGGAGCTTGAGGATGCGTTCTTCGACGGTGCCACGGATGGCGAGGCGGTAGGCGTTGACGACTTTTTGCTGGCCGATGCGATGGGCGCGGTCGATGGCCTGGGATTCGACGGCGGGGTTCCACCAGGGGTCAGCGAGGATGACGTTGTCTGCGGCGGTGAGGTTCAGGCCGTAACCGCCGGCTTTGAGGCTGATGAGGAAGATGCGGCAGTTCGGGTCTTTTTGGAAGCGGGCAACCTGCTCGGAGCGGTCCTGGCTGCTGCCGTCGAGGTAGGCGTGGTCGAGTTTTTCGGCCTTCAGGTGGTCGCGCATGAGGTGCAAAAAGCGGACGAACTGGCTGAAGACGAGGAGCTTGCCGCCGGACTCCATGACGGATTCGATCTGGCCAAGGAGAGCGGGCCATTTGCCGGAGAGGTCGTCCTGGCCGAGGCCTTTGAGGGCGTCGGGCTGGACGCCGGTGAGGCGGAGATCGCAGCAGACCTGACGGAGGCGCAGGAGCACGGTGAACATGGTCATCTTGGCGCCGTTCTGGCCGGAGCGGCGGCGGGCGGCTTTGATCTCCTCGCGGCCCTCCTCCAGGATCTTGCGGTAGAACTCGCTCTGCGCGGCGCTGGGGGTGCACCAGAGCACCTGCTCGATCTTCTCGGGCAGGTCTTTGAGCACCTGGCGTTTGGTGCGGCGGAGGAAGTAGGGCAGCGTCAGTTTTTGCAGGCGCTGGGCGGCATCGCGGCCTGCAGGGAGGTCCAGGCCGGACTGGATGGGGCTTTCGAAGCGCTCTTTGAAGGAACTCTGATTCCCCAAATACCCCGGCAGGGCGAAGTGGAAGATGGACCACAAATCGCGCACGCCGTTCTCCAAAGGGGTGCCGGTGAGGGCGATCCGGCCGCTGCAATTGAGGCTGCGGAGGGTCTTGGCGGCGTCGGTATCGGGGTTGCGGATGAAGCTGGCTTCATCCAAAAGAATCAAACCAAAGCGGATGGTTTGGTAATGTTTAATATCTCTGATGATCAATTGATAAGAGGTCAATATCACGTCAAACGAGGGGATCGTACTGAGCGCTTTTTCGCGGCCTGCGCCCTGGATTTGGAGCACCTTCAGGGTGGGGGCGAAGCGCTCGAACTCGGCCTGCCAGTTGCCGAGGAGGGACTTGGGGCAGACGACGATCATCGGGCCGCATTGGTCGCCTTTGCGCTGCTTGAGGAAGAGGGCCACGGCGATGCTCTGGACGGTTTTGCCCAGGCCCATCTCATCGGCCAGGATGCCGCCGCGACCGCGCAGGATGCGGGAGGTCATCCAGCAGACGCCTTCCATCTGGTAAGGGCGGAGCATGCCCGCGAGATCGCCGATCTCGGCCTGCACCTCGCTGCTTGTAACGCTAATCTCGTTAGCGGCACCTGTGGCTTCATCGCCAAAGTAGGCGGCATGGGCTCCGTGGACGCGGGCACCTTCGGGGGTGAGCTCCATGGGGACATCCCGCAGGGATTCCTCCAAATCATCCACAGCGGCGATGTCGAGGATGTACTGTTTGCCGTTGGCCCCTTTGACCGATCTTTGGCCGGAGCGGACCAGCCGCAGGACTTCGGCACGGGGGAGGCGGAAGCCATCGGTGGACTCGTAGGCGAACTCCATGCTGAGCCAGTCGCCGCCGCCGCCCATCTGGCCGGCGGGTGCGACGAACTTGGTCTTGGGCGCGATGCGCTGAATGCCGCGAGTCGCGGAGCGCCAGCGCTCGCCTTCAGTAACGGTCACGAGGTTACGCAGTTGCGGGAGTTCGGAGGCGTAGAAGCGGAGGACGTTCTCGCTGCCCTGCAAACGCAAGACCTGGCCTTCGGGCTTGAAGCCGAGGCCCTCCAAGCGGCGCAAAAGGCGGAATTCGGCCTCTATGTTTTGGACGTAGAATACAAATCCATTCGATTCATCCTGAAGTGGGAAGATTGAATGACCGCCATCCGAATGGCGCACGGGCCATGAGTGTGAATTGTAACGGGCTGAGAGTTTCGCATCCACGACCTGAAGCGAGCCATCGAGCTGGATTTCGAACTGGCAGGGCACCGGGGCGACGTGGAATTTCTCCAGGCCAGCGCCGCGCAATTCCATCTGGAAGCATTCGCCTAAAGACTCCCCCTGCTCTGCCAGCCAGCGGAGCGGCTTGGTGACCGGGGACTTGCTCAGCTCTCCCGCAAGGGTGGTGAGGGCGGGGGTGTCAGCAAAGTGGCGGAAGATGGAGGCGGTCTCCTGGCAGATCCACCACGCGCCCATGACGTGCTTCTGGTGGCCGCCTTCCAGTTTGAGGCGGACGTTTTGGGCATCGACGGACTCGACGACCAGCGGCAGACGGACGCGCTCGGGGGCGACGTGGAAGAGGCGCTCCTGGCCGTTCGGCTTGCCGATGAAGACGCGGGGGTGCTCGGCCAGGGTCTCCAGAAAGGTGTTCAGGCCTGCGCCCTTTAATGAGATGGGGAGGCTCTGGGGCTGCTTGATGCCCTGACTGGCGAGCCAGGCGGCGAAGAGGGAGGTTTCGCCCTCGCCGCCGGGGAGGTATTTCACGAAGACGCCGAAGGGCTCGCGGACTTGGCCTTGGAGGAGGGGTTCGGGGAGGTAGAGGGAGTAGTGACCGGGGATCTTGAGCGGGGTGAGGGCGGGCGGATTTCTGGGTATTGTAGTACCGGCTTTAGCCGGTCCGGGGGCTCCGCCAGCATGCGACGCGCCGAGCCCGCCGGAACCGGCTGAAGGGGGGCGTAGACCGCCAGAACCGCCTAAAGGCGGAACTACAGAACGTACTGAAGCTCCAGAACTAGGTTTGGCACCGCTTTGCTCGCGGACGTGGGCGAGGGCCACGGCGAGGGCGTGCTCGCACATCATGCCGCTGCGGCGGGCGTGGGGGCAGGTGCAGAGGTTTTCCACATCCGAGGAGGTGCGGATGCGCAGGCCGGTGGTGAATTTCAGTTTTCCTGAGCCGGCGGTGCCACGAATGAGGCCGTCACTGCTGCTGGTGACGACGGCCAAACCTGCATCCACCAGGGAGCGGGCGGACTTCATCACCGCCCAACCGCCGATTTCTCCGAGCCATTTCTCTGTGATTTCCATTTCGTGCTGGCGTGTCCCATGGTTTATCTGCAAAGTCCAGTGCCAAGTACCTATGAGGATTGTCGCCATTTCCAACCAGAAAGGCGGCGTCGGTAAAACGACGACCGCTTTGAACCTCGCCGCGTGCCTCACCCAGCGCGGGGTGCGGGTATTGCTGGTGGATCTTGACCCCCAGGCGAATGCCACCAGCGGACTTGGTCTGGCTCAGGAAGACGGGGGCAGCCTCTACTCCGCCCTAGTGGATGGCACGGACCCGCGTCTGGCCATCCGCAGCACGCGGCTGCCGAACCTTTCCATCATCCGCTCCCATCAGGAACTGGCCGGTTGTGAAATCGAGCTGGCCCAGGCTGGCAACCACATGGCCCGGCTGCGTGAGGTGCTGGCCCCGCTACGTGATTCCGGCCATTTTGACTACGCGATTCTGGACACCCCGCCCTCCCTTGGCGTGCTGATGACGGGTGCCCTGGCGGCGGCGGACGAACTGCTGGTGCCCATCCAGTGCGAGTACTTTGGCCTCGAAGGTCTCTCCAAGATCGTGAATGTGGTGCAGCAGATCCGCGAGTGCGGGGCGAATCCGAACCTGCTGCTGGAAGGCATCGTCATGACGATGTATGACAGCCGCGCCAATCTGGCGAATCAGGTGGTCAATGACGTGCGCAATTACTTCGCCGAGACCTGCTACCAGACGCTGATCCCGCGCACGGTGCGCCTAGGTGAGGCGCCGAGCTTTGGCAAAAGCATCATCGAGTACGAGCCCTCCGGCCGTGGTGCGCAGGCTTACCGGGCGCTGGCGGATGAATTTCTGGCCCGGCGCGGGGTGCCGCAAGCTCCTGCGGTGGCGGCAGCTTAGCCATGGAGGAGCGGTGGGATTTTGCTGGGAGCGCTGGTTTTTATACCATGAGCAGTTAAAAACGAGTCGGAAGATCAGCGAGAAGACATGCAAAGGCGTTCGTAGGATGGGTGTGGC
>JAPLUN010000036.1 GCA_026397715.1 Verrucomicrobiota bacterium | reverse complement strand
AGCGGCGTGGACATGGGCCGCAACATTTTCCAGAGCGATGCTCCTGTCTCGATGATGCAGGCGGTGGAGGGCGTGGTACACGGTGGCCTCAACGCCAACAAGGCTTTCGAGTTGTACAACGACCTGAAGAAGAAGGAGCTGCGCAAGAAGTAAGCTGTCTTCGAATTCGTTTCAAAACTCCGATCGTCGCAAGGCGGTCGGAGTTTTTGCTTTCGAGAAATTGAGAACCCGTGCTACAGCCCCCTTGATGAAACACCCCGTCTCTTTTCTTCGCAGCGTCGGCCTGCTCGAAGCCATTTCGTATTTGATTCTGCTCTTTGTGGCCATGCCGTTGAAGTATGCCTGGGGCATGCCGCTGGCGGTCAAGATTGCGGGCTCGGTGCATGGCGGGCTGTTTGTGCTTTTCTGCATCGCGCTGTGGCGGGTGCTGATGCACACGGGGTGGCCGTTAAGCCGTGCGGTGCTGGTGTTCATCGCGTCGCTGCTGCCGTTTGTGCCCTTTTTCATTGACCGCCGCATGCGTGCGTGGGCGGCAGAGGACTCCACCCAGACGCCGGCATGAAGAAGGTCCTGATTCATTCTGACGGCGGCTGCCATGGCAACCCCGGCGCCGGTGGCTGGGCCGCGGTGCTGGCCTATGGCAAACATGTGCGTGAACTCAAAGGCGGGGTGCCGGCCACCACGAACAACCGCATGGAGCTGCAGGCGGCGATCGAGGCGCTGCGCATTCTTAAAGAGCCGTGCCAGATCGATTTCCACACGGACTCACAGTATGTGCGCCAGGGAATCAGCCAGTGGATCTCCGGGTGGAAGCGCAACGGCTGGCGCACCAGCAACAAGCAGGCGGTGAAAAACGCCGATCTCTGGCGCGAACTCGATGCAGCCACCGCGATGCACAAAATCCAGTGGCACTGGGTCAAGGGCCATGCGGGACATACTGAAAACGAACGCTGCGACGAACTGGCGAATGAAGCCATCGCTGCGGTCAAAGCCCGTTACACATCGCAGCAGTTGAAGGCGCTGCTTGAGGAATTTAAGGCCGAAGTAGCATCCTCATAAACTACACATCAATAATAATGAGCCACCTGAATAAGAAAATAGAAGACTCAAATGCAGCAGCAGGGGTGTTAAACAACCTGAATTCGTTTCTGTCTGCAAATGCATGTCATAAGAAGTTGGTCATAAGTTTCTTTTTCGCCTTTTCCCGCTTCGAATACGCACTCAAACGCACAGGCTACATCGTTCCAAATCTGTCATATGCCAAACCGGATTGGACCAGGTTTGCGCATGACACCGCCGCACAATTCAACCGCGAACAAGACCCTAAAGTTGAGTGCGCTCTGCTTTACCTCAAAGCCAATCCACCAAAGCAACAAATCGAGATTAATGGCTCATTGGATTGGCGTGACAGTGCACCAGTTGCAGGACAAGTTACGCTTATTGCGGCTGTGAAATGGCTCCTAATTATTCGCAACAATCTATTTCACGGAGGCAAATTTCCACTTCCCGTCGGAAATGTCGCCGACCCCGCTCGGGATGACATCTTGATTTCTCATGCTTTAGTAATTCTTAATGAAGCGCTTGAAGCGTCGCCTCGAGTCCAATCGTGTTTTAATGATGCCTTGGAATGAAGAACATCGCTCAGTGTGTGGATCGAAAAAAATCCATGATGTACGTACCGGAAGCCATCATGACAAAGACGGAGACCCAAGTGTAAACATAGTCTTTCGTCGGCGATATGAACCTCTGAAACGTTCCACCAATGCACAAAACAAAAAAACACGTTGGGATAGCTACCAAAATCCCCTTTTTAAGATACATGAGATCTCTTATTGGGTAGCCTAAAACCTCATTCGCAACAATAAGCGCTACCAAGCAAATTGGGGTAAACAACTGAAAGGGCAGCAAAGACAGCTTTAGCCACCTGCCCTCAACAGCACCCTTAAACGCAGGAGCGCTTCGAGGAATGCCTGGCATTGTTGTTGAAAATGGATTTGAGTCCGACGGCGATGATGATTGGTGCCGTCTTTCTTGATGAGTATCCGATGTTTGCCGGGAAGGCGGCTGATATTTTTTATGATCTTCTGTGAAATTTGTGTGCTGAGAGTCGAGATCTGCCTGACGACTCAAAACAACATAAGCCTCGACAATCTGAACCGTTTTTGACTCTGCTTTTGCTTTTAGCCCAGAGCTCGTTTCAAAACGATCTGGGTGCCAGATTAAAAGTGATTCACGGTAAGCTTGCTTCAGTTCATCTTTTGAAAATGGGATGGCGAGTTCAAGGATTTGAGCAGCTTGTTGGATTGTCATTTAAAAGAGATCTTACGGTTAATGGATTCTTAAGATTTCCAGCATGATCCTCTCACATGCCCTGTTCCAATCACATTAAAAATTCACGAAACTCCGTCTCGGCAACGATCTTCAGGCCCAGTTTCGTGGCCTTGTCGAGTTTGCTCCCGGCATTCTCACCCGCAAGCAGATGCGTCTCTCATGCCGCTAACGCTGCGACAAACTCGCCAACGAAGCAATCGCCGCCGTTAAAGCTACTCACACATCACATGAGTTGAAGGCGCTGCTTGAGGAATTTAAGGCGGAGACGGAAGCGCAGCTGCTCTGACGGCTGCTTGCACTGCTATGGGAATGAACTAAACACTCACACGCATGTCCGCCATCACTCCAGAACATGAACGTCTGCGCGCTGACCGCGAGCGGCATGCGAACTGGAAGCGCTGGGGGCCGTATCTGGCCGAGCGGCAGTGGTCCACGGTGCGCGAGGACTACTCGGCGGATGGCGATGCGTGGGCTTCTTTTCCGCATGAGCAGGCACGTTCACGCGCTTATCGCTGGGGCGAGGATGGGCTGCTGGGCATCACGGACCGTCAGTGCCGGCTGTGCTTTGCGCTGGCGCTGTGGAATCACCGCGACCCGATTCTCAAAGAGCGTCTGTACGGCCTGACCGGCCCGCAGGGGAATCACGCCGAGGATGTGAAGGAGCTGTATTACTACCTCGACTCCACACCGACGCATTCCTACATGAAGGCGTTGTACAAGTATCCGCAGGGCGAGTTTCCCTACCAGCAGCTGGTAGATGAGAATGCGCGGCGCGGGCTAGCTGATCCTGAGTTTGAAATCACCGACACGGCTGCGTTCGCCGAGGAGCGCTACTTTGATGTCTTCGTGGAGTATGCCAAGGCGGCGGCTGAGGACATCTGCATCCGCATCACGGTGCACAATCGCGGCCCTGAGCCTGCGGCGCTGGATGTGCTGCCCACACTCTGGTATCGCAACACCTGGTCCTGGGAAGAAGGCTCTGCACGTCCGCAGCTCACTCTCGTGGACGGCGTGGTGGAAGCGACG
>JAPLUN010000467.1 GCA_026397715.1 Verrucomicrobiota bacterium | reverse complement strand
CACCACCGCCCGCGTGCAGCGCATGGTGGATTTTTACCGCCGCGCCGAAAAGCCAGAGCAGGCCCTGACCTGGATTGCCGAATGGAAAAAACTATCTCCCAGCGCCGTGCAGCCATGGCTGGATGAATCCCGGCTCTTGATCGCGCTGAACCACACTAAGGATGCACTGGCGCTGCTGCGCGGGGCCTTGCGGAAGTTTCCTGACTCCATCGAAGCGGCATCCAGCTATGCCACTCTCTGTTTGGAAAACAGCCAGCCGGATGAGGCTGAGCGGACCTACCTGGCGCTGTATGAAAAAAACACGGACGCCACCGCACGCCTGCGCTTGATCGGCCCGCTGGCGCTCGCCGCACAGCAGCACAACAGTCTGCCGCGTCTCATTGAAAACTTCCAGCAGCGCCAGAAACAGAACCGCGCCAGTGCACAGCCTTGGCTCGCCCTGGCGGAGATCCACCGCACCACCAGCAACGACGAAGAACGCCGTCGCTGCCTCTACGAGGCATCGCGTCTGCGACCGCAGGATCTGGCCTTGCTTCTCGACATCGCCCGCAGCGAAGAGGAGATCGGCCTTACGGCTGAAGCTCTGCGCACGCTCGAAAGCGCCGCCAAGCTCGACAAAACCAGCAAGACCCGTGAGAACATCGCCCGCCTGCAAATCGACAACGGCGATGCCGATCTCGGCTACCGCATGCTGTTTGAGATCGCGGGCGGCAACCAGATGGACGCACGCGCGCTGGAACAGATGGCGGACACCATTGCCGAAAAGGGTGAATGGGAGCGCGTCATCGCCTTCTTGGAACCGGTGCTTGAGAAACATCCGAAGGACTACCGGCTGCATTATTTGAACGCCGTGGCCTTGGAAGAAGCTGGACGCGAAAAAGAGGCCGTGCGTGCCTTCATTGAAATCATGAGCATGCACGAGGAACTGCCGGGAGTGCTCAGCACGGGCCGCAGCATCGGGCTGCGCCAGCAGTATGATTCCATGTCACTGCCACCGGGCACGGAGGACTGGCTGGTGCTTCCTGCCATGGTGCAGGCCGCCTACGTGCACCGGCAGAAGCAGGGCGGCCGTGCGAACTACGGCAGTTACAATACGTTTGGCAGCACCGCCACCAACGGCCTGCCCGCGAATGGGTTCATTCAGCAGGCGCCCGGCGTCACCGAATCTCCGGTGCTCGCTCTCGCCCATGTCCTGCAGATGGTTTCCGTATGGGACCTAGCGGAGCGTGAGCCCGCGCTGCGCAGTCTCAAGCAGGCCGGTGTCAGCGATGCGCCGCTGCTGCTCACAGCTGCGGAGAATTCACCCCAGCTTGTCATCACGCCCGAGATGCTGGCGGATCAGCAGCAAAATGCCGCGCTGCATGCCGCGTGGCTCATGCAGAATCAGAATGGTGATCCTGCCGAACTGCAGCCGATTTATGAAAACGCCTTCAAGCTCTTCCAGACAAGCCATCCCATGCTTGCTCTTCGCACAGCAGCGCTGGCATGGCGTACCGCCGGAGACCAGTCCCCTGCGTGGGTGCGGCGCATCCTCGCCATCTGCCAGACCCAGCCAAAAGCCGACTCCGCGGAGATACAGACGCTCATCGGCATGCTGCGCACTCAGTCGGACCTGTTCCCCCAAGGAACTCAAAACGCCGACGTGGTCAAACTTGGCAAAGAAGAGGTACTTGCGATCACCACCTTCTTGAAACGCTGGCTGCATACCGTTGACGATCAGCAGCCTTATTACATCACCGAAGTCATCTATGCCTTGGGCGCTGTGAAAGACTGGGAAGGCTTGGTGGAAATCATCCAGCATCGGCTCAGCCTGCCAGACAAGCCGCAGGCCAAGAGCCCGACAGCCACACCCTCAATGATGGCAGGCAGAAGTCGTGCCTCCTATCGCAATATTCAGCCGTCCCCCCTGCCGGTGCCTTTCGCCTCACTCAATCTGCCATCGGACGCCCTCAACTGGTTTTCAAGACTCTCGTTACAGCAGGATTATGAAGAGAGCTCCCTCAACGAAGCACAGATGAAATGGGTCAAAGAATTCCATGACGGCTTGAAACCCTTCATTGAAAAGACCCAGGAGCCGAGGCTGAAACTCGTTCTCCGGCTCATGACAGGCGAACAGCAGGCCTTGCTCGATGAACTGAAGCCGCGTCTCGCCGCCAGTCCCGTGCTGGATGATCTGCTCCTCGCAGGCTGGCTCTCCCAGCAGTTGAAACAGTCCGAGAAGGCAATCGCCTTTTTCCAGCAGGCCCAGCCGATGACCACCGATTCAGCACAGAAATTTCAGCTCGACCTTGCCATTCTTTTTCATGCGCAGCGTCTGCTGCAGCAGCCAGACAAGGTGGAAGTCACAACGCTCCTCCCCTCGGTGAAGCCGGTGATCGAACGCTTTTCCCAAACCGCCGCCACTCAGGAGGAGAAGTACCTGCTGGCACAGACGATGAACTCGTTTGGCATGCAGGAGGAGGCAGAGAAGATGGTGCAGGCGGCGCAGGGGAGCAGCGTCAGATCGCGCCAACAAAGAACGCCGGTGGTCGCCAACCCCTATTCGCGCAGTTATTCCTACCGTCAGCAGCAGCAGAAGCGGCAGGTGTCCGCCGAGGAACTGCTCAAGAAGGGCGACCAGGCGGGTGCCATCCAGGAAATCGTCAGACAGCTGCACCTTGCGATTCAGGGCTGCCTGAACCCGCAGAACAGCTCCAGCGCCCATCATCAGATTCATGAGGTCATCAATCAGTTCACTCAGCACAAGCTGACGGATCAGGTGACGCAAACCATGAAGACCGCCGCCGGTGCTGGATGGAAGCCCCAGCAGGAATACGCGGTTCTGCTGGAACATACCGGACTAGAAACCAAGCCCGCCATTGAAGCGCATCGCGCCGTGATCTCCGCCAATCCGCGTGCTTTTGCCTCGCATGCACGTCTGGCCACATTGCTGGCCATGGAGGGAGACTTCCAGACTGCGCTGCAGCATTGGAAGCTCCTGCCTGAAGTCACCCAGACGATGTATCTGCCTGCGCTCATCCATGAGTTCAGCGAGCGGAGCAGCATCTCCATTCCAATGCCAGCCGCACTTTCCGGGCTGCTCTCCACCTGGCTGCGCTCCCTGCCAGCGAATCGTCCGCTGCCCGCCAGTCTCACTCAGCATTTTGTTCAGGCTTTGAACAACATTCAGCAAAGCGATTCCGGCCAGAACCTGTCCTTCCCCGCCCTGTGGGAACCCTGCACGAAGGAGAACTCCCGCAACAATCGAAATTGGGTCTTCAATGAAGACGGCACGCTCAAGCTCACCCCTGAAAGCCAGAAGGCCAGGAATGAACGGCGTGCAGCGCAGGACGAACTCTGCAAGGCCATGCTGCAAATCCCCGAACTCGCGATCATGGGTTTCGCTCCGCTCGGTGGGCTGGCCATGTTTGAAAACCGCAGTCTGGCCGAGACAGAAAAAATCGCGATCGATCTGCTCAGCCTGCGCGCCATGCCCAAGGTGAAACGGCGGCTCATGGCGCAGGGCAGCTATCAGGGGTACAACGGCGGCACCGATCCCGTCTCCCCCTTCGGCAGCCTGTTTGCCACCTCAGAGCGCATCGCCATGCCGGTGCCCGCCGTGTTCGCCACTTACAGCGCCGCGCTGCGCGGGGATCAGCACACACTCGATGAGGTGATCTTTCCCGCCATTCTCAAAGCCGAAGGAAAATCCATCGCGGAGTACTGCCGCGCTTATGCCGCAGTGCTCATGGCTGATGAAGCACACTTCGTCTCCGCTGCATCTGCCTGGCTCAAACCACCGGGCAAAGGCAATTATGCCAACCGCAGCCAGCAGCATGGCGGACCTTTGGAGGAAATCGTGCAGCAGTGGCAGAAGCGGAAGATCAAGGAGTCATTGAACGAGCTTATCCTCTCTCAATACGCCCAGCCGACAAACGGCTATTTTGGCTACGCGCTGCAGATGGTCAATACCTACGTCTTTGCGCTCGGGCAGCGTGATCCGGAGGCATTGCGCAGCTTCATCCACAGTCTGCGTGACCGCTGGATCGGCACCACACCTGAGCTGCGCACTCAAAATATTGCGGCCTGGCGTGAATACCAGCGGCAGCAGCAGCGCGGCGGTCGTTTTTCCTCTCAATCCTCCCGCACCCAGCAGGCTGTGCAAGGTTACATTCAATGGCTGCAAAATTTGCTGCAGGACCGTCGCAGCCTCGGGCTGATTGAATTCGCCATGGAAGACGGCCTCGACAATTCACCTGAGTGGCTGCGCCAGATCGCCTCCTATCATACGGGAAGCGACCGCATCCGCTCAACGGAGGAGTTTCTGCACAGCGCTGCCGCCGTCGGCTTTCTCGGGGATGCCGCCCATTTCCGTGCGTATGATTTGAGCGAGGACCAGCGGCACAACACCTGGCTGGGCAATCTCATCCGCCAGTGGCGCGAACGCTCGAGCGACGAGCAGCTCAACGCCACCCTGGATCAGCTCGGCAAACGCAAGCCCAGCTTCGGTGCCGATCTCATGCAGGCATTGCTGCTTAAAAACAGCCGCACGGTGCTGCAACTGGACGGCAAACCGACCACCCTCGAAGCCGCAAAGGTCACTAAATTCCTGTCCCGCGATGAAGAGGACGGCTTTGCCTATCGCGGTGCCGCGCTGCAGGTGGTCCTGACACGGCATGCGCAGGAGATCGCCGCTATGAGCGCCGTCAGCCAGCTTGAGCTCTCCCTCCTCCTGAGAGACGAGTTTCGTGGCTATCCACAGCCTGAGCGGCTGGGCGAGGAACTCACCCGTGTCCTCGCTCCGCTGCTCAAGATCGAAAACATCGAACTCACCCGCAAAGTCGACGAGGTGCTCGCCGCCAAGACCTGGAGTGATCTTCATCAGCAGGAATACCAGTTTACCCAGCAGTTTCCGGTCTTGCTGCGTGACTTTGCTGAAATCGACAGCGCCAAAGCGGATGCCGCAGCGCGTCATGCCGTCGAACTCCTGCGCGGCAGTCCAGAGCAGAAGCAGTCCATGCTGCAGAACAACCGTGAAACAACGGTGCTCCGCCTGCTGACAGCGCTCGCCCGGGTGCCGCAGCTGCTGCACACCACGCTCGCACTCGCCGAGCAGGAAGGCTTCTCACAATCGCGCAACTGGACCTCCAACCTTCGCAGTTATGTGGAAGAATCACTGCGTCAGCCCGAAAATGTCCGCTTCGTCTTTTCCGGCACGCCCTGGGTTGCAGAGGCTGTGGAATTCCGTGATCTCAAGTCCGAAAACAACCAGGAACCGACCCTGCTCTCCAGCCTTATCAACCGGATCGAAAACAGCAAAGATCTTCGGACTTCGGTGCATGACTTCCTGGCGAAACAACCTGCCACCTTTGGCACCGAATTACTGCTGGCATTTCTGCATCGGGGTCCAGGAGACGACGCAAACAGACGCAGCTTTTACAACAGCAAACGCCCGGATGAATCCACCATCCTCGCCTTCATCCAAAAGCGCCGCGAAGATTTTGCCAAACTCCAGCAAGCATCAGCCGCCAATCTCCTGACCATGCTCAATGCCCGCATGCCAGATTTGGATCAAAAGTTGGAGCAGGACGCCGCACTCAAGCAGGCCCTGCAACCGCTGATCAGTGCGAGTGCGGCTCAATTTGAAGCTGACATCGCCCGGTGGATGCAGATGAGCAGTCTGAAAAGCTCCGGCAGCCAGGTGTACGAGGCCATCCAGTATTGCCTGCCCTTGATCGACCGCCTTGCTCAATCAGACAAGCCGCGCGCCATCGCCCTGCTTGATCAAGTCAGCAAACTCGTTGCGCAGCAGGATGCTCTGAACAACCGAGGCGGCGGCCGCCAGCAGCCCCATCAAACCCAGGTCGCTCAGTGGCTGCAAAATGCCGCCGCAGTGCCGGAGCTGTATCGCGATGTCATGCAGCGTGCCGAAGAAAGCGGTGCAGCCAAGGATGTCTCCTGGATGGAAAGCATCCAGAGCAACATACGCTACATTCCCAAATACCGTGACAAGCCAAAGAGGCTCATCGCCCTGCTGGAGAACCTCGGAATGCTCGATGCAGCCGCCACCTTCAATCCACATTTTCTGCCACAAGCGGTGGAAATGCAGGCTCAGTTGCAGAACCGGCCCATGTCATATCCAATGGCATCACCGCCATTGACCCTGCTCGAAACCTGGAGGGATGAATTGGGACGCGAATTTTCGTTTCCCGGGCTTGCAGCAGAACTCCAAAAAAGACAGCCCCGCACCCTCGGCTCCGGCGTCCTGCTGCTGATGTGCAGCAGCAAGTCCACCGCAGACATCACCGCATTTGCCAAAGCGCACGCCGATGAAATTGCCACTGCTTCCGCCGAGCAGAAAAAGATGCTCGCCGCCTTTTTTGAGCGGCAGCACTGGGCGGAGATTCTCGCGCCTCTGGTGCCGGCGCTGCACGAAGAGTTCGCCCCGCTGATCCAGCAGCAGGAGGCTCAGCAGCCCGCCTTTTTCGAAGACTTGATGAAAACCACCCATTGGCAGCAGATCGAAGAACTGTATTACAAGTCTCTTCAAAATCGAGCTCCAGGAGCCATGCCCAACGGCTTTCCTGGCGGCCCTGGAAGGATGCCCGGCAGTTTTCCTCCCCAGTCTTTTGGTTCACGCAGACCCACGGGCTTCTACGCGCCAGGAGAGCGCAACATGGCCATCGATTACCTCTCAAAGCAGTTGGAGCAAATCGCCAGGACCGAACCCGACAAGGCTCAAAAAGGTCTGCAGCATGTCTCCGACATTCACTACGCCGAATTCATATTTGATGGATCCCCCTTCAGCACTCCTCCGCTGTCCCCGCTGCTCCAGGCGCTTGGAGCCTTCCCCCGGCTGGCGCCAACTGTTTTGATGGGCACCTCAAGGATAGGCAACCGCGTCTTCAGGCGCATGGATGAATGGGACGAATTCAAACTGATGGAGTCAGTTCTCCCTGAAGCCTCGCTGGCCAGTGCGGAAAAAATCATCATCACCCTTGAGGAAATGGGACTGCTGACTGACACAGCAGCCTTCGATCCAGTCCCGACTCAGCTTCCTTCCAAAGGCAGCGTGCTCACGCTGATCTCATGGCGCATGATGCATGACACCACCGAAGAGCGGGAGATTGCCAAAGGCAGCCTCCTGACGCTTGCCATGTGGCGCCTGCAAAAAGCCAGCCCTGAGGTGCGGGAGCAGGCGGCACGAATGTTTGCTGAGAAAGCTAACGCGCGCTTTGGCCATCATCTCATGGCGGCTCTGCTCACAGACAAAGACTCCCCCGATAAAACTGCCCGCATGACGCGCTGCGCAGACCAGTTTGCCAAACTCTCTTCAAGGAACTCAGGAGCCATCCTGCTGGCTTTCGCGGGCGAGCATCCCTCTCTAGCAGGTGCTGATACCTCTGCAGGCAACTTGGCTCCGTTCGCCCCGCTCCTTCAACTTCGCAATGACGAGGAGCGCGCCAGCCTCAAGGCCATCATGGAAGGCAAAGCAGCGGTCATGCCGCCTTTCCGGGGCTTCATGAGCGTTGTCTCACAGGAGCTGGTGCGGCTGATGGAAGCGGGCAAAAGGGACGAGGCGGTTGGCCTCATACGCGCCATGCGTCTCCAGCTTGAACCCCGGGACGCCGCCTCCGTTTTCGGAACGAGGTCATACTTTCGCGATGGCGAAACACTCAGCGAATTTCTCCGCGCCATCCTCCTCAACAGCGACAAGGCAGCCACACTGCTCGCTTGTGAACTTCAGGCCGCAGCTCGTTTGCCGGAAGTTCGCATCCTGCATGACCACATGTCCCTCCAAAAGAACAGCGCCATCAAAGGCCAGCTGCTGATCGAATGGGAAAACCGCGGCGGCTGGGCTGCGCCTGCGGTGGTCTTTGACGCACTCATCAAGGACATCGCCAAGTTGGCTGACCTTGGCAGCACCCGCGGCCTCTGGCTGCCGCTGCTAGGCAGAAAGACTCCGGCATCAAACTCGTAACTGCTGAACTCGCCCTCGCCCAATCAGAGCTCGATGCCACCGCACCGGCGTTCGCAGATCCTGCAAGCACTCGGTTCCCGGTCAAATCCCCGCAGACAGGCAAGTCATTTGCCAGCGCTGCGACAACCTCCGCGGCCCTGCTCAAGGATGAATCCATCCCCTCACATGTCCGCCTTTGTCTGGCAGCCTTCCTGACGGCCACCTACCCCGGACTTCTGGACAATGACACCTTGCAAACCTGGGGCCAGTCAGCCGCTCAGGCCTGGCATGACGGAGCCCCTGTCACCGTGTTTGAGCTGGACTCCTTGCTCAACGCAGTCTCGGTGCTTCCCGTCAATGAGAGCTGGAATCGCATCAGCAAGCTGGTGCTCGAACGCTGGAACCAGCGTGAGGAGATCATGAAGCAAAAGAAGACTCGCTACATCGAATCCACCTTCCACCCGTTCGTTTTGCGTTTTGCCGCCCGCTCAGGTGATTCAGCTGTTCTAGCGTCCATGCTCAGAGGAAACCCCGGCCAGGAGACAAAGCGCTTTACCAGCATCCTGCTCGAAAGCGGCGACTGGATGCGCGCGATCGAACCACTTTTTCTCCAGTATATTTCAAGCATTTTATCGAAGACTCAAGATTCCATCGGCTGGCTACCAGCGAGCGCGGAAACTCTCACAAAGTTGCGGCACCACGCCATCGAAAACGCCCTGCTTGCAGAAGCCGTCGCCTTGGACGCCGATGACATCGCCACCCGCTGTCTTTATCCCCATCAAGAATGGCCGGACCGCGGCAAGCGTTTCGAAGCTTTCGTCAAAAAACTCCCTTCCGCCCCAAAGCCGCTCAGGCCAGAAAGTCTGGCACCTGTGCTGGTGACCCTGGGCTTTGAAAACACTCCTGCGGCACTCGATCTGCTCCCTCAGTTTGACGAGCTTGCAAAGACTTTGAGGTCTGACTCATTGCCTCAGCAGCAGTCAGGCATACGCATTTGGACTAACTTCCTCGCCATCCATGCAGCGCTTAAAATGGCACGTGGAGATGCCTCCCTGGCTGACACCTATTATGAGCGTGTGAAAAACGATCCCACCGTCGAACGAGGCGGCAATGCGGACACCGCCCGGTCTGATTTCCGGCACACGCTTTTTCACTGTCTCGCGCAGCTTTGGCAGGTGGGTGAGGCCCGTGATCCGGCCAAGATCTCCCGCCTCTCCCTGCTTGCGGACACCGCCACGAACCAATCCTCTTCCAATCAACTTACGATTTCACAGATTACCTTTGCACTCAAATCCTGGCAATCCGCCATCAAAGGCGAGCCACTCCCCAGTGCGATGATATCTGATATCAAAGACTACGGACTGCTGCTTGAGTTTGCCACAGCCATTGCCGGCTCAGGCAAGACCCGTCTTTCATTTCAAGAACGACTGCATTTGTTCACTCACTTTTCCGGGCGCACAGACATTGCCACCTACACCAGTCAAATCTGGAACCATTTGGTCATGCGTCAGTACTTCACTTCTGAGGAACTGCTCAAAGAACGGGCCGCCATCCTGAAAGTCGCCCATTTGCTGGCCCCTTCTCATCTCAATGATTTCGCCATGTACATGCGACGCCACAACATCGAGGACACGGCCGAGGCAGCATGGGCCATCGCCGCCAGGAATCCTGCCACCACCAGGAGTGCCACCTATTTTTCCAATCACTGCGTGCTGGATCGGGCATCCACACTTATTCACATGAAGAAATTCAACGATGCAAAAGAATGCCTCAGCGAGTTGAATGAAAAGGACCTGGCCGCCTCCAACCGCCTGCTGCACACAACACTGCTCAAGCTCCTTTCGCAGCCAGCTCCAACACCTGCAAAGTAAGCATCACATTCAGCTCCAGATCCAGCGGCTGCCGCGTTTTGACTGGCGCGGCACTGCCACGCGCGCGCCAGTGATTGATGCACATGCCCAGCGTCGCCAGATCACCAGGATCGTCCAGAACATGGCCGTTGATGCCGGAGTCGATCAATTCGCTGGCCCCGTTGAAACTCGTCGTGACCACCGGTATGCCGGTGGCCAGCGCCTCGCTTACCACATTGGAGCACGGCTCGTAGATGGGCAGAAATGTGAGCACATCAGCAGCAGCATACGCAGCCTCCACATCACTCAGCGGCCCTGTGAGAATGACGTTCGGCGGGATCTTGCCGCGCACGCGATCCCGCGTGACGACAAGCAGTTTGAGCTGCGGATCATCGCTGCGCCCCGCCATGAACTTCAGCAGCCAGGGCAGCCCCTTGCGCTCCCAGCCGGAGCCGATGAAGACCAGTACAAAATCATTTTCTGCGAGCCCAAAGCGTTTCCGCGCCGCAGCCCTCGACACACTCTTAAATCGCTTCACATCCACCCCATTGCGGATCGTGTGCACTCGCTCCTGCGGAAAGGCGGGAAAATGCTGCGCGATCTCCCCGCGCACCATTTCAGAGTTCACAATGATGCGCTGCGTGTTTGCCGGATCAAAGGTTTGCGCCTCAAGCGCCATCATGTTGCGATGAAACGCCCCCAGCCCCACCAGCGGGCGCTTCCACCAGGGTGCGAACTGTTTGCGCCGCTGCAGCCACACACGGTGCAGGCCGTCTCCCGAGCGGTAAACATCCTGCTTCAGCGTGCGCTCCAGACTGAACACACAGTCAAACCTCTCGTGCTGCAAAGCCGCATTCACGGCCTCAGCAAAACGCCGCGGACGCTCCGCACGTGATCCATCCACGGGGACAGTGTGAAACTGCACGCCCTCCGCCTGCCCCTGCCATTTTTCGGCAAACAGATGCGTCTCATGCCCAGCAGCGGTCAATGCCCCCAGCAGCCGCTGCACATACAGCTCCGCGCCTCCGGTGGCGGAGAACTGTCGGCGAATGAGGGCAAGTTTCATGCGAGTGGCGCAAACGTCTCCTTAGCGGGCGGGACGCTCGAATTAAGACTGCTTGGACCGCCACTGCTCAAAGCTCTCCTTTGGCGTGCGAAAGACCGCACCGCAGCGCGGGCAGTGAATCTGCGCCACGCCATCGGCAAAGATGTGGTCCAGATCATCCTGGGGCAGACGCATGATGATGGGCATCAGGCGCTCCACGGAGCAGCCGCATTCAAACACATAGCCGCGCGTTTCCAGCAGGGTCAGGTGCTCGTTCGTTTCAATGGCAAGCACCTGCTCCAGCGTGAGTTCGGAAAGCCATGGCTCATCGCAGTCCGGCTCGGCGGAGATTTGCACGAACTCCTCATCCTCCAGCCGGAAAAAGCGTGTGAGTCGCTGCTCGCTGGTGGTGTAAAACGTCTCCACCGCCTTCAGCATGTCATCACCATGAAACTCGATCATGCTCTGCCGGGGTGCCTGATCCGGGCGCGTCGCTTGCGAAATGAACATCGCCTCGCCCTCCTGGCGCACGTCTTCGGTGAAAACCCGGCCCGCCACACGGCCAGGACGTGAGCTGCCAGTGACGAACACGTTCGCGCGCTGCGGCTCTTTGACGTGGATGGTCCACGCACAGCTCTCATCCTGCGGGCGCGAGCAGAGATGCAGCGCCATCGCGGCCAGCGTATCCTTCAGCATTTGATCCAGCGGCTCCGCATTCTGCAGGCCGTACTGCATCAGGTGCAGGTAGTAATCGAGATAGAGCGGACTGAAGCGTCCCCGCACCAGCAGCGCATTGCGCTTCCGCACGAAGTAGGCGCGGAGGTCCACCACGGAAAGATCCGGTTCAAGCATCTGACTCATGCACAGCTTATCTCACCTTATGAAAGGGGGCGCAAGTGGCGCGGGCGTCACTTCCCCGCCATGCCACGGAATTTTTGCCGGTAGGCGCTCGGGGTCGTCCCCATCACCTCACGAAAGCGGCGGTTGAAGTTCGCAAGGTTGCGATAGCCGCAGTCCATCGCGATGTCCGTGATGTTCGACACATCCTCCGCCAGCATGCCGCAAGCACGGCCAATGCGCACCTCGTTCACATACTGCGGCACCGTCTTGCCGGTGCGCGAGTGGAAGAAGCGGCTGAAGGCCCCCAGGCTCAGGTGCGCCAGCTTCGCCAGACGCTCACGGTCGATTTCTTCCGTCAGATGCGTGTGAATGAAGTCGATCACGCGCTCCATCCGCCCCTGGTCGGCAGATTCAAGCTTGGGCTCAAAGTTGGAACTGGCCAGCGCCTTCAAATCTTCCGAAGCGGCCAGCGCATTGAGAATGGCCAGCAGTTCGATCACCCGCGCCAGCCCCTCGCTGCCCGCGAGACGTTTCATGTGCTCCGTCACCACCGCGCGGGCTGCACCACGCACCTCCAGGCCGCGCGCCGCACGCTGCAGCAGGCGCTTCACCGGCTCCATCTCCGGCAGCGCCATGAAATCCCGCCCCAGGAAGTCCTCGTCAAACCGCACAATGATGGCATTCACCCGCCGCGCCTTCGCGTTCACGTCCTGATGCCACACATGGGGCAGATTGGAGCCAATCAGCACGATGTCTCCGTCCGTGAGCGCACTGATGTTGTCCCCCACCACCCGATGCCCGCGGCTCTCGATCGCCAGCGTCAGCTGATACTCCGGGTGGAAATGCCAGCGCGTCCCATAGTCCAGCGCGCGCACCGTCTCACAGTGGAAGGACTCCCACTGACGCTTGGGTACTTTCTCGAAAACAGGCTTCATGGGGGAAAGTTGACGGTGGTTTACGATTGTTGACGGTAGTCGACCGTTGTTTGCAGCATGCCAAACAACGACCCCTGACCAACTACAGTAAACCATCGTCAACCACTGTAAACCACCGTCAACTCTGGCTAGACGTCGTCGTCCTTGTCATTGTCCCCGGCCTTCCGGCCGCGCAGCTTGGCCTCCATGAAGGCATCCAGGTCACCATCCATCACAGCCTGCACGCTGCTGGTCTTCTCGCCGGTTCGGTGGTCTTTGACCATCTGGTAGGGCTGGAAGACGTAGCTGCGAATCTGGCTGCCCCAGCCGATGTCGCTCTTCTCGCCATACTGGCGGTCGATCTCGGCCTGACGCTTGTCTTCCTCGATCTGAAACAGCTTCGCCTTGAGCATCGCCATCGCTTTGGCGCGGTTCTTCGGCTGGCTGCGCTCGATCTGGCAGGCCACAATGACACCGCTGGGAATGTGCGTCAGACGCACGGCGGTTTCCACCTTGTTCACGTTCTGGCCGCCTTTGCCGCCAGCACGATAGGTGTCCACGCGCAGATCTTCATCACGCACGACAATGTCGATCTCCTCTTCGGAGTCGGGCGTCACGTCAATCGAGGCAAAGCTCGTATGGCGTTTCTTCGCCGCATCAAAGGGCGAGATGCGCACAAGGCGATGCACGCCTCGCTCGGTTTGCAGGAAGCCAAAGGCGTTTTCGCCGATGATTTCGAGCGTGGCGGAGCGTGTGCCCACATCATCACCCGCTTCATGGTCGATGAGCTCGACCTTATACCCACGGCGCTGGCACCAGCGCTGATACATGCGCATCAGCATGTCCGCCCAGTCACAGGCCTCCGTGCCACCGGCTCCGGAATGGATGGTGATGAAGGCATTGCCACTGTCAAACGGGCCGCTAAGCAGCTGGCTAAGTTCAAAGCTGGAAATATCCGCGCTGAGCTTCTTGTGCTCATGCTCCACCTCACGCCACGTGTCCGTATCGCCCGCCTCTTTGGCGAGTTCAATGAGCCCGTCAAAATCCCCGGCACGCGCTTCCAGATCCTGAAGCGGTCCGATTTTCTTTTTGATGACGTTCGTGCGGTCGATCGTCTTGCGCGCCGCGTTCGCGTTATCCCAGAAGCCGGGGGCCGCCAGGCGGTCCTCCAGCATGGCCAGTTCGTCTTTTAATTTCGGGACGTCAAAGATACCTCCGGAGCTCACCCAACCTTGCCTTGAGAGCCGTGGTGTCGAGGGATTGAAGGTCGGTGAGGATGGTCTTGCTGGTCTTTTCCATGCAGCGTAGATAGCGGCTTGGCGTGCGAGTTCAACGCCTTTTGTCATCATGGAAAAAACCGAGGCCATCCTCATCGGACGCACGCGCTACGCGGAGAGCAGCCTCATTGTGCAATGGTGCTCGCCGGAGGTGGGCCTGTTCAAAACCATCGCCAAAGGTTCCCTGCGGCCCAAATCACCGCTCTACGGCGTGCTGGACCTGTTTGTCTCCGCCGAACTGCGCTTCGTCCGCAGCAAATCCAGCGACCTCCACACCCTCGCCGAAGCCCGCTGGACCAATCCCCGCCTCGGCCTGCGCGAAAGTTACGGCCGCGTTCTCGCCGCCACCTACCTCGTCAAACTCATCACCCTCGTCGCCGAGACCGACTCTCCCATCCCCGAGATTCACGAACTCCTCGTCAAAGCCCTCGACTACCTCGCCGCAAAAGACCCCATCCCCGCCTTGATCACCCGCTTCGAGCAGCGCCTCGCCGAAATCCTCGGCATCATCCCCGAAGGCGAAACCGGCATGGCCGCCGCCGCCATCGAAGACAGCTTTCACCGCAAGCTGCCCGTGCAGCGACGGCAGCTCGCGGATTGGATGACGAAACATTGAACCCACCAAAATCATGCGCCTGTTTCATTCCAAGACGCACGGCGTCGTCACCGCCATTCTGGCTTTTGCCTTTGCGGTGATCGATGCCTTTCCAGCGTATGGCCCGCCAGCCTTTCGCTACACCGGCTCGGATCCCAAACACCTTGTCTGGAATTTTGGCTGGCCATTCCCATGGGTCATCTACGACAAATTCAATCCGCCCAACTGGTTCTCTATTCCTGGATCAGGACCTCTGTTAATCGCTCTAATCATTCAGGTCGCAATCATCGGCGCCTGTCCGGTTCTATCTTGGATGATCCGAAAAAAGATGCATGAAATTTCTTCTACTTCAGCGCCGCTTCAATCGCCGCCATCAGCTCCGGTGAATCCGGCGCCACATCCGAGCCGAAGCGCTGCAACACCTTGCCATCCTTGCTGACAAGAAACTTCTCAAAGTTCCAGCCGACTTCACCGCCAGCAGCGGTTTGCAGCGCCGCATACAGCGGGTGCTTGCCATCTCCCTTGATCGCCACCTTGGCAAACATCGGAAAGGTCACCTTGTAGTTCAGGGAGCAGAAGCTCTTGATCTCCGCCTCGCTGCCCGGCTCCTGACCACCGAAATCGTTGCAGGGAAAGCCCAGCACCGCCAGCCCCTTGCCGCTCATCTTTTCATGCAGTGCCTGCAGTCCGGCATACTGCGGCGTGTAGCCGCACTCGGAGGCGACATTCACAATGAGCAGCACCTTGCCTGCGTAGGCTTTTAGCGTGGTGTCTTTGCCGTCGATGTCCTTGATCGCAATGTCTTGAACGTTGGTGTCAGCAGCGAGAGCCATGGATGTCATGAGGAGGGAAAGGAGCAGGGTTTTCATGTGGGAAATGAACGCGGCAACTGTCACCTTGGTTTCACATCATTCCACCATGCTCAGGAAGATGTCCTCCAGCCGCCGCCCGCGCTTTTCATGGTCCCGCCGCAGTTCCTCCAGCGTGCCTAGAGCGATGAGCTTGCCGTGGTGAATGATGCCAATGCGGTCGGCCAGCTCTTCAGCGATGTTCAGCAGATGCGTGCTCATGAGCACCGTGGTCCCGGCCTGGCTGCGCTCCTTGATCTCCCGCTTCACCGTGCGTGCATGGATGGGGTCCAGGCCGACCATCGGCTCGTCGATGACAAAGACCTTCGGATCATGCAGCAATGCGCTGGCGATGGCGAGCCGTTGCCGCGTGCCATGGCTGAGGTTCTCAATGCGCTGCCGCGAGTACTCATGCAGGGCAAATTTGGTGAACAGCGCATCGGTCTGCGCCTCTGCATGGGGCGGATACATCTCAAACAGCTCCGCAATGAACTCCATGAACTCGTTCGGCGTGAGTTTTTCATAAAACACGGCCACGTCCGGCACATAGCCGAGCAAGGACTTTGCCTGCATGGATTCCAGCTGAACGTCATGGCCGCACAGCTTCACACGCCCGGAGTCCGGCTTCATCAGTCCCGTGAGCAGCTTCATCGCGGTGGTCTTGCCCGCGCCATTCGGCCCCAGAAAGGCAAACAGTTCACCGGGCTTGATGGTGAGATTCAAGCCATCCAGCGCCCGCAGCTCGCCATAGTTCATCGTGAGGTCTTCAATCTCGATCATGTTTCAAAAGGGTTCGAATCAGTGCACGGTATCCTGCAGTCCGTGGATGGTGGGTTCCAGCAGCACGTAGTCGTCGGGAAGGTCGATGCGCGCAAGCTCACCAGCCTCGGTGAAGATCATTTTGACCTCGTACATTCCCATGATCGGCAGCGTCAGCACAAAGCACTTCCGCTGCCTGCCTGCGAGCATCATCATCCCCTCGCGTGCCTGCAGTTTCGTGGCCTCCTTGTCCTTGTTATCCGGCTGCTTGCCCGCTTTGGGCATGCCTCCACCCAGCAGCGATAGCATGGCCAGCGCGCTGTCCTGACCAGCACCCATGCCCATGAGCAGCTTCACATCCTGCGAATTCATCAGCACACGTTCGCCCTGCTTCACCAGCACTTCGGGTGCCGGTTCTGATTCGCCCCAGGTCAGGCGCATGCTCGCATCACGCTGCGGGAAGCTGGCTTTGATAGCCAGATTTTGCCAGCGCTCGCCATCGGCCAGCGTGCAACCCAAGCTCCAGCTCGCCATGATGCTGCGCACCTGGTCCTCCGGTGCCACCTGCTCCACGGCCCCATGGGCGATCAGGTCATACACAGTCTCCTGATTCGGCTTGATGCGGCGGTTCACCTGAAGGTTCGCATGCCCGATTTTTTCACGCTGATGGTAGAGATGCAGGGTGCAACCGA
>JAPLUN010000191.1 GCA_026397715.1 Verrucomicrobiota bacterium | reverse complement strand
GGGGCAGTTTGAAATCGTCCACACGATCGGCTGCAACACGCAGCGTGGCAATGTGGTGACGATCCAAAACATCCAGCCTGCGAAGAAGCTGATTCTCGACCGGCTGGGTCGCTCTGAGAAAGTTTCGCCTGCACGCCGTCTCACGCGCTGGATGTATCTAAACGCGACGTGTGCTGCGGAGAAGCGGTTGTATCAGCACCGTGAGGGGCACAAGGCTCCGATGTTCCTGCCAGTGTCGCGTGGTGTGGCCGCTGAATTGCAGAAGCATTACAACATCGGTCCGGCGCAGGTACTCATCGTCCCGAATGCGGCGGACACGGTGCGCTTCAAACAGCTCAGCGCCGACGCGCGCAACGCCTGGCGTGCTGCGGACTGCCGGTGGTGGCGACGCGCATCAATGGCACGGAGGACTTCATCTCCCCCGGTGAAAATGGAGACTTCATTGAACATGACCCGGCACAGGTGGCCACGGTGCTGCGGCGTCTCTGCGAACATCCTCAGCATCTCAAGATCATGGGCGCGAATGCGCGTGAACGTGTGGAGATGAACTACACGTGGGACCGCATCGCGCAGATGACGGAAGACGCCTACCTCGCCCACCTCAACAGCCCGAACTGATTTCAAAGCCATGCACATTCTCATCGTCAGTCATTCCTCCGCAACGGCCCTGAACCAGGAGGTGTATGCCCGCGTCCAACGTGAGACGGGCTGGAAGATCACCCTCGTGGTGCCGGATCGCTGGCACGACGAATTTGGCAACGCGCTGCGTCAGGAGCCCTGCAAGGGACTGGAGGATTCCGTGATCCGCTGCGCCGTGTGGAAAAACGGCAGCATCATCTTTCACGTGTATCGCATGCGCTGGCAGCGCTTTCTGCGCGAGCTGAAGCCGGACGTGATCTACATGAACCACGAGCCGTATGCGCTGGCCACGGCACAGGTCTGCCACGCCAACAACCGATCCATCCGGGTGCCGTTTGGCTTCTACTCATGCCAGAACATCAACAAGAAGTATCCGGTGCCGTTCTCATGGCTGGAGAAGATGGTATATAAGTCATCGAGCTTCGCGCTGCCGATCACCGACCGTGTGGCGGAGGTGCTGCAGGCGAAAGGCTACCGTGGGAGGCAGACCGTCTGCGCGCTGCCACTAGATCCTGAGCGCTACCATCCGCGGCTGAAAGCAACGCCGCCGGAACGCTTTCCGCAAACGAGGGTGCCGGTGATCGGCTATGTGGGGCGGCTGATCGAGCCTAAGGGCCTGCGGACTCTCGCTGCGGCACTGGGCCGGGTGCGTGATCTTGACTGGCGCATGGTGCTGGTGGGCACGGGTGAGTTTCAGGCGGAGTTTGAAAAATTGCTTACGGATGAGGGAGTGCGTGACCGCATCTTCTTCGCGGGCTATGTGCCGCATGATGAAACGCCGCACTGGCTGGCCTCCATGGACATGCTGGTGCTGCCGTCTGAAACACAGCCGAACTGGGAAGAGCAATTTGGACGAGTGATCCCTGAGGCGATGGCTTGCGGTGCGGCAGTGATCGGCTCTGACTCGGGCGAGATACCGCATCTGATCCGCCAGAGTGAAGGCGGCCTGATTTTCACGCAGCGTGATCCGGCGGCGATGGCGGTGCTGCTGCGCCAGCTGATCAGCGGACCGAAGCTGCGACGCCAGCTGGCGGAAAATGGCCGCCACTGGGTGGAGCGTGACATTTCCATCCCCGCGGTGGCGCAGAAGATGATCGAAGCATTCACGGCCGCAGCGAAGAACCCGCAGGCCGGACAGGTGGAACAACAACCGTCGTTTAACTCAAGCCATGCGTTTGCACAGTCCTGAACTGCTCTGGAAATGGAGCCGCGACCTGCTGCGCCGTGGCTGGAAACTTCCTGCGCGCATCGTGAAGACGGTGAACTTCACGCTGCACAAGTGCCTGCTGCCCGCCGAGGCGGAGGTGGGTGACGGCGTGATTTTGGAGCATTATGCGATGGGCATTGTGATGCACCCGCAGGTGCGGATCGGCAAACGGTGCCGCATCTACCATCATGTGACATTGGCGGCGGAAACGTGGATCGGCTCTCCGCACTTCATCACGCTGGAGGATGATGTGACGATCGGTGCGCACAGCATCGTGGTGGCGCGGCCTAACACGCCTCTGACGATCGGCCAAAAGTCGGTGCTGGGCGCGGGCTCGGTGCTGACAAAGACCATTCCTCCCTTTGAAATCTGGGCCGGCAATCCGGCACGCAAAATCGGCGAGGTCGCGCAAGCATCATGATTGCACAACTTGGCATGAATTTGAAGGCCTCCGCAGGAGGAGTGGACCGCTATTTCAGCGGGCTAAACAACGCGCTGGTACGCCAGGGGGTGCGCGTGACGGCGTATGGCTTTGGTGATTCCGAAAAGGCGGCCTGCCTGGGGCCGGCAAACAAGCCGCTGATGCAGCGCTGGAAGGCGGTGCGCGAAGCGGTGGTGCCACGGCGTGGCAGACTGCTGGCGTCTCACTTTGCGCTCTATGCGCTGCCTGCCCTGCTGGGCCGGCGCTGGGACGGGCATGTGGTGCATTTTCATGGGCCATGGGCCAGCGAATCCCAGCGTGAAGGCGGCAAGATGCACACGGTGATGTGCAAGCGCATGCTGGAGCGTGCGGTGTATCATCGTGCCGACCGATTCATCGTTCTGTCGAAAGCGTTTGGTGACCAGCTCTGCCATGGGTATGGCGTCCCGGCTGACCGTGTGCACGTCATTCCCGGAGGTGTGGAAACGGATGCGTTTCAACCGCTGGATGTGGTGGAAGCGCGGCAGCGCCTGGTCTGGCCGCAGAAGCAAAAGATCATTGTCTGTGTGCGCAGGCTGGCGCGGCGCATGGGACTGGAGACATTGATCGAGGCCTTTGGACAGGTGACTCAGCAGCATCCTGATGTGAAGCTCATGATCGGCGGACAGGGTCCGCTGCGGGAAGAACTGGAGCAGCAGGTGCTGCGCGCAGGATTGTCCAAGCGCGTGGAGTTTCTCGGCTTCATCCCGGAGGCCACGCTGCCGACGGTGTATGCGGCGGCGGATCTTTCGATCGTGCCGAGCTCGGCGCTGGAAGGCTTTGGATTGATCTCGCTGGAATCTCTCGCATGCGGCACACCGGTGCTGGTGACTCCGGTGGGTGGTCTACCTGACACGGTGGAGGGGCTGGGTGAAGACTTGGTCTTGAAAGGAACGAGCACAGAGCACATCACCGATGGACTGGGCCGATGGCTGGACGGGACGCTGCGCCTGCCAACGCGTGAGGCCTGCCGTGAGCATGTGATGAAGAGCTTCACCTGGGACAGGATCGCCAAACAGGTGTGTGAAGTGTACCGCGAAGCAGGATGGCGCCCCCAAACATCATGAAACGAAATGCACGCATCGCACTGCTGCTCATGCTTGCCGCCGGACTGTGGCTGGCGCTGAAGCCGACGCTGGGAAACCGGCGCTTCACGTTTCTGCCTTTCAGGTGGTCTGAGTACATCGACCTCATGGATTTCTGGCTGAATCTGGGTGCCTTCGGCATTCTAGGCATGACGGTGTGGCTGGCGTTTGGCACGCTGAAGAACGCTTTCAAAAGACTGTGGCTGATGACAGGATTCATCACGCTGCTGAACATCCTGCTGGAGCTGATTCAATCTTCGATCCCGGGCCGGGCGATGGACATGGCGGATGTGTGGGCCGGCTTTTTCGGCTGTGTGGGAGGCATTTTTTTCGGCATGGTGCTGCAGCTGCTGAGCATCCGGAAAAAGACCGGGAACAAGGAGCCGCAGGTGCTGTTTCTTGATCAGACGGGACGCCTGGGAGGTGCTGAGCTGATGCTGCTGGACATCGCCGCTGCACGCGCTGCGGACAGCGAGATGATCTTGTTTCAAGACGGTGAGTTTCGCGCGGCGCTGGAAAACGTGGGCGTGAAAACGAGCGTGATCGAACTGGGAGATGAGGCATCCACCGTGGACAAGCAGGCGGGACTGAAACGTGTGCTGCGCTCCATCCCGGGCATCCTGGAACTGATGCTCCAGCTTGTGCAGGCGGCGCGGTCCTTTGATGTGGTGTATGCGAACACCGCGAAGGCATTGATCATTGGCGGTCCTGCGGCGCGCCTGGCAGGACGCCCGCTGGTTTTTCATCTGCATGACATCATTGGGGACGGCCACTTCAGTGTGCTGAACCAGCAGGCGCTGGTGCATTGCGCGAATTTCTGTGCGCAAAGTGTGATCGCGAATTCTGAGGCGACGAAGGAGGCCTTCATTGCGTGCGGTGGCCGCGCCGAGCTGTGTGTGGTCATTCCGAACGGGTTCCGCATTCCGGCTGAGCGCACGACCGCAGCCATGGTGGAGGGCTTGCGTGGAAGCCTTGGCATTCCGGCTGGCGCGTGGACTGTTTTGATGGCGGGACGGCTGGCGCACTGGAAGGGACAGCACGTGCTGCTGGAGGCGCTGAAAGAGGTGCCTGCGGCGCATGCGGTGCTGCTGGGAGATGCGCTCTTCACGGATGAGGACCGCCAGTATGCGCTGCGGCTGCATGCGCAGGCGGATGCGCCGGAGCTTGCGGGCAGAATTCACTTCGCAGGATTTCAAAAGGAGACGATGCCGTATTTCGACCTGGCTGATGTGGTGGTGCATGCCTCGGTGCATGCGGAACCTTTCGGCCGTGTGATTGTGGAAGGCATGCTGGCGGGCAAGCCAGTGATCGCATCGCGCGCCGGTGGTGCGGCGGAAATTGTGCAGCATGAGCAGACTGGACTGCTGGTGGATCCTGGTAGCGCGAGCGAACTCGCCGACGCCATGATGCGCTTGCTTAACGATTCCAAATTTGCGAACGACATTGCCAAGCAGGCGCAGCAGACAGCGCAGGACACTTACGCATTGAATTCAGTAGAGGAAAAAATCGAATCCGTGATTCAGCAGACAGCGAGCCGTGATTCCCGAGCGGAATCCGAGACGGCTGCAAACCACCCCATTCAACAGGCGGCATGAACAATGCACCAAACTCCCCTACCCCAACAAAGACCGTCATGAACAGCACTCCATCCAAGCGTCGTATCGCCATCGTCCACGACTGGCTCCCTGTTTATGGAGGAGCTGAACGAGTGCTGGAGCAGATGCTCAAGGTGTACCCGAAGGCTGATGTCTTCAGCCTGATCGATGCACTGGACGATGAGAGCCGGAAGTTTCTGAACGGCAAGCCGGTCAAGACATCGTTTGTGCAAAAGCTTCCTGGCGGCAAAAAATACTACCGTCATTGCTTCCCGCTGATGCCGCTGGCGATCGAGCAGTTTGACTTTAGCGGCTATGACATGGTGATCACCAGCAGCTATGCGTTTGCCAAAGGCATTATCACGGGGCCGCGGCAGCTGCATCTGTGCTACTGCCACTCGCCGATTCGTTATGCGTGGGATTTGCAGAACCAGTATTTGAAGGAATCGAAGATGGACCGCGGCCCGCTCACGTGGTTCGTGCGTAGCATGCTGCATTTCATCCGCATGTGGGACAGCCGAACGGCGGCGGGTGTGGATGCCTTCATGGCGAATTCGCGCTTCATCGCGCGCCGCATTGAAAAAGTTTACCGCAGAGACGCGACGGTGGTTTATCCGCCGGTCAACATTGAGCGGTTTGACACCTGCCATGAGAAGAAAAATTATTATGTGACGGCATCACGCCTCGTGCCCTACAAGCGTATGGACCTGCTCATTGAGGCCTTCAACGGGATGCCTGAGCGCGAACTTGTCGTGATTGGTGATGGACCCGAGCTGCCAAAGCTCCGGCGTCTCGCTGGACCGAATGTGAAGGTGCTCGGATGGCAGCCGCAGGCGGTGCTGAAGCAGCACCTGGAGCAGGCGCGTGGATTTGTGTTCGGCGGCGAGGAAGATTTTGGCATCATCCTGCTGGAGGCGCAGGCCTGCGGCACGCCCGTCATAGCTTATGGACGTGGCGGTGCGCTGGAGACGGTTGTTGAAAATAAAACCGGGATGTTTTTCGGAGAGCAGAGCGTTGAATCGTTGCAAGGCGCCGTTGCTGAATTTGAAACACGTGAGTGGAACGCGCTCACCTGCAGGAGCAATGCGGAGCGTTTCAGCACCCAGATTTTTCGTGATCGTTTCCAACAGTTTGTCGAAGGCGAATGGGAACGGTTTGCGGCGGTTTCCACGGCTGAGGATACAAATAACGAAAGCCATCGGGATTGGCGGCAGAACGTGCCGCAGGAGGAGATGTTTGACGATGCGCCTCAGGGGATGAGGCTGAAGCAACTGCTGCCAGCCTGAGCGGAACGAAGGGGAATACGCTGTGCGGGCAAACGGCTGACGTTTGCAGCGCACGGTACGACTGATGGCGGGGCCATGCCATAGAGGGGGTGAATTAACGAAGTGTCCCAGGGATTGAGAATGCAGCAGTTGCTGCCATTCTTGACGGAGCTGAGGAGGGACTCGCCTCTGGTGGCGGCGCTGCCAGAATTGGGAAATAGATCGTCATTGATGGCGGAGCCATGCTGTAATTCCTAGAGGTTCAGTCTATTACTTTGGATTTATTGGCACTGGGGGCTTCTCACATGTGGCGCTGTCAATAAGCATAGCCTTAACCAGATTTAAGCCACGCAAGCATCTCTATGGAGATTCCTGTGCTTTATAGTTCATGATGATTCAAAACAATCGTGTTTTCATGGCAAATGACAAAACTGGTTCGGGCGACAGCCTGACAATGCTGCGTCATCCTATTTCTTTGTGCTTGCTGCTGGTATTTTTTACCGCGGGATCACTCTTTGCGCAGCAAGGCACCCATGTTTCGGCGCGTTTTGCAGCCGTTAAAGGTGTGGTGATGGTGTCCAGCGGTGGCCTGGGTGAAAAGCAGGTACATAAGGGGGACAGTGTCCGATCTGGAGTCGTCATCACCAGTGGCGCTGATTCCGGAGCCTCGCTGAAGCCCCTGCCAACACTGCATGTGGTGATTTATCCTGACACGAAAGTGCGGTTTGACGGAGCGGATACTAATTCCGATGGCGGTGGCAGCGTGATGTGCACCATCCTTGAAGGGAAGGCTTTGTTTCACATGGATCAAGCCCCCAAAAGTCCTGACGGGACATCCAAAGAAAGCCAGCCAGCGATCAAAGTGACTGTGGTGACTGATGAAGGTGTGATCGTCAATAAAATGGGTGGACCGCCCGAGGCGAATAACGGCACACAACCAACGAATAAAACGACCCAGCAAATCACTGGCGCGACATGGACAGTGCAGCACGATGAAGGCAGGACCGTGGTGGCCGTGGGCGAAGGCCTTAGCCAGGTCAGCATTGGCAAAGGGGCGGCGGCAGGCGGTGGCGAAGTGGGTGGACAGGTCAAGGTGCCGCAGGGTTCAGTGATCTGGCTGTTCAATCGTGGTGGTAAAATCGAGGCTGATCTGGTGGATACACAAACTGGCAAGGTCACCAATCTCACGGGCGGCTCTCCCTCAGGCGGCAGCGATCTCGTGGCACAGTCAAAACAGCTGCTCGTCACGCCGTCATCAAGCGGCACGACCACAACAATTGGCGGCACTCCCACAAGCACACCGGGCACACAGCCCAACACCCCTTCATCGAACCCCGATTTGTCCACACCGCAGAAACCACTCCCCGTTGTTTCAGCCGACACCCCCTAACTCAGCCGATGAAAATTAAAAAAACAACACGCCTTCGAGTTTCAGCCGTACTGCTTGTGTGCAGCATGCTGTTGCATGTCGTGAATGCAGAAGGCCAGGAGACAATGCGTGAGGCAGCCGCCGGCACTCAGGCGTCGCTCGCTTCACCCGCCTCTGAAAAGGTGCTCGACACACTCGATGAGAATGACTCCGAGGATGTCTTTCTGGATGAGTTCATGAACTACCAGATGAAGCTTCTGAAGAACTGGAAGCTGCGGGTGTTCACTTCCGGCACGTGGCGCTACGATTCGAATGTATTTCTGAGAAACACGAATGTTCAGAGCGACATGATGTACAGCGTCAGCCCGGGCTTTCAATACTCCTATGGAGATGAGCAGGCCAAGCTGCAGGTGCTCGCGGACTACAACGCGCAATTCAATTTCTACGACAAGTACAGCCAGCAAAACTCGCTGAACCATTTCCTGAGGCTGTCACTGGCCTACCGCATGAAGAAAACTTCAATCAAGCTTTCGGGGCTCTTTCATCAAGTGACCGGCGGTGACCTTGACGTGGGCGGACAGGCGTCACGCGTGCAGTTCTCCCCGCAGCTGCAGGTCATGTATGAAGCATCTGAAAAGGTTCGTGTGGGCCTCAACGGACAGCTTCAGCGCACGCACTATGACGCACTGATTTCATCCACCACCTACCGGTTCGGCGTGTTTGCAGACTACTCTTTTTCACCCCGGTTCCGGCTGGGCCTTCAGTTCAATGAAATGCTTCAAGAGGTGGACAAAACCGGAAACCAGACCGGTCAGGATTACCTCGTGCGGCTGGAGTATGAAGCATCCAAAAAACTTTCGCTCACAGGTTCCGGCGGGGTGCACGTACTCCACACGACTTCTGCAGGTGATGCCACGCTGCCTCTGGGCACGATTGGGTTCAAGTATGCAGCGAGTCCCAAAACGACGATGTATGCCAACCTGTATGCACGGGCGCAAAACTCTCCCTCACTGGGCGGTCAGTACTTTCAGTCTGAAGGTGTGCTAATGGGCATCCAGCAGCAGCTGGGCAGCAAGGTCACTGTCGGCGCTGATTTTGGCTACGATTTCTCATCCTACCATTCCTACCTCGCCGGAGTGTCGAGCACACGCAAGGACAATGTCCGATTCGCGCGCCCCTGGCTGAAGTACGCGCTGCAGCGCCATCTGTCGCTGGAGGTTTTCTACCAGCACACCACGAACGATTCCACCGGCACCGGATCACAGCCGTTTGCGCGTGATCTCGTGGGGGCCGGCATCACGGGCTCATGGTAAGCGCAACCACCTCATCCTTTTATGATCACACACAAGCATCTCTCATTCATCCTCGGCAACGGCTGCCTGCGTGGCCTCTGCTTGGCGCTGTGCTGTGCTGCCGCAAGCCCGGCACTGAACGCGCAACAACAAGGCGCATTTCCATCCAGTGCCCCATCAAATCAATCCTCCCAAAAGAGCATTGTCCCCCCCGACTACCAGATTCGCGAAGGCGACATGGTTCAGGTTTCCGTGTTCGATGAACCGGAACTGGCAGCAGGCGGCAGAGTGCGGAATGATGGGACGATTCAATGTCCGCTGATCGGTGCCGTGAAGATCCAGGGACTGAGCCAGATGTCTGCAGCTAGGCTGATCGAGGCGGAATACCGGAAGGACTATCTGGTGCATCCGGAAGTGAATCTGTACATTTCCCAGTTCTCCGTGCAGCGCATCACCATTCTGGGTCAGGTGCAGCGGCCAGGCTCGCATGAACTGCAGGCGGAAAAAAACCTGACCATTCTTCAGGTGCTGGGTTTGGCCGGCGGTCCGACACGCATCGCCAATCTCAAGAAGGTGCTCGTGAAGCGCGTGGTGGAAGGTCAGGAGAGAATTTTCAAAGTGGACGTCCAGAGCATGGCGTCCGGAAATCAAACCATGATGTTTTATGTCCGTGAGGACGACGTCATCACCGTGCCTGAAAGCTTCTTTTAATACTATGCAAACAGCCCCCCTATCCCTGCACCAATCACCTCTCGTGATGCCGCAACGTCTGTGACCAGACGCTGAAGCACCGCAGTCATCCATGAATCCGGCGCAGCTGGTGGACGGAGTGCGCCGTCACAGCTGGATTCCCATCACGCTGGCCCTGTTTGGGCTGATTCTAGGGTATGCCTACTTCAAACGCCAAAAGCCGGTGTATGAGGCGGTCAGCGTTGCTCAGTTTGGTTCCGAGCAGAATTCCCTGCTGGGTCTGAACAGCATGAGCACGCCCGGGCTTGGAGATGAGAAATCCGTCAACACTCTTATCCAGGCCGCGAAAAGCCGTGAGGTCATCGGACGCGTGGTTACCGAACTGAATCTGACACGGCTGGCCGGGTTTTCAGGCGGGCATCCCAACAATTCCAAAGAAGCCCGGGAAAATGCGATCTCCACCGTGAGTTCCATGGTCCGGATCAGTCTGCGCAAAGACACGCGGTTGATCGACTTCAATGTGACCGGGGCCGATCCGGAACAGGTGGCGTCTTTGTCCAACCAAGCGGTGCTGAGCCTGGTGGCAGAGCTGGAAAGTCAAAAGAGCAAGACCATGCAGGGAGCTGTTCAGGCCTTGGTGGCCGAAGGACAGCGCCTGCAGGACAAACTAACCAAGTCAGAGATAGCGATGCATGACTACAAGCGCTCCAACCAGGCCATCTCGCTGGACGAGCGCAAAGACCTCGTGCTTACGAAATTGAAAGAGCTTGGTTCTGAACTGAACCATCAGTCCAAAGAACGCCTGACGCTCGAAACCCAGCTCAAGGCCTGCAAGGAGGAGCAACTTCCCCGTGATGAACTGCTCAGCCTGCCAACCATCGCCAGCCATCCCAAGGTGTCGGGAATTCTCACTCAGCTCAGCAATCAAAAATCAGCCCTGGCCCTGCTGGCGGAGCGGTACAAACCGAAACATCCCAAGTACGAGTCGGTGCAGGCGGTCATCAGCAATCAGGAACAGCAGCTCACCACCATCCTTGCCGACGCGGTGCACATGCTGGAATCCAGCTGTGAAAATGCCCGTGAACTGGAACGCCGGCTGCAGGAACAGCTCAAGAAGCAGGAGTCCGAAGCACTCGATCTGGAGCAGCTGGCCGTGCAGTACAATGTGCTGAAACGTGAGATGGAGTCTGACCAGGCGGTCTATGAATCGGTTCTGACCCGCATCAAGCAGGTGGATGTTTCCAAGGGAATGGAAACGCCTCCGATCTGGGTGCATCAACTGGCCATGGTGCCTGGGGAGCCAGTCTCACCGAACGCCAAAAAAGTGGTGGGCAGCTCCACGGCCGGCGGTTTCATGCTTGGTCTGGCCATCATCGGTCTGATTGTCATGCAAGACCGCTCCATCCGATCTGTGGAAGATGCGCGCCAAAAATTGCGGGTGCCGGTTCTTGGCATGATCGCCAATCTTCCGCATCATCCTGACACCAAAGACCAGCGTTCCAAAGAGCATGATTACTCCCAGGGGCTGACGCCTGCACTGGTAGCCCACAAAGCCGTCGCAGAAAGCTTTCGTGAATTTCGAGCCATCATTGCGCGGATGGCGAAAGGCCCGCAGACCTGTCACTTGGTGGTGAGCGCCATTCCCGATGAGGGCAAGACCTTTGTGTCCACGCATCTGGCCGTGAGTCTGGCCAGCCAAGGCTACCGCACGCTGCTCATTGACATGGATCTGCGGCGCTCCCAGCTGGCTGAGGTTTTCGGCATTCCGAGCAGCCGGAAGGGTGTGATCGATCTGCTGCTTGAGGAGGCTTCCTTTGCGGAAGTTTGTCTTAGCGGCGGCATTGCCCATCTTGCCATCATGCCTGCTGGCAAACGTGTGGCCAATCCAGCCGAACTGCTGTCGACCTGCGGCGTTGAGCGGCTCAAGGACATGGCTTTTGCGGCTGGATTTGACCGCATCGTGATCGACACCGCCCCTTTGATCCCGGTGAACCAGGTCGTATTACAAAGCGGGTGAGAATGAAGAGTCCGCACCACTGCGCCCCGTGTCACGTGGGTTTAACTCACCGCACAAAATGGGCTGAGAGAGGTCTTCCATTCGACGGGAACAGAGCGTCTTGATTTAAGAACGAAGATAAGGCAAACAACGAGCCGTGTGCGCATTTCTAAATGGGCACGCGGTTTTTTGTGCCTGTTCATTTATGCCACCCGTAATAATGTGATGGTCCAGCCGGGGTGGGAAATTCTTCGGCAAGCATACCCCAGGGCTTGCTCCGCTGCGCCCTGGGCTGAGTCCAGCGGCCCTTCAGGCCGCGATAAGTGCTGCTGATCTATCTGGATCTCATCACGGCGCGATGACGGTGTATGATTCTCCGCCCTTCAGGGAGCGATGAGTGATATAGCATTTTCCGGAAAGCGAGCGTGGAGACGCTCGACGGCGGCTTGAGGACAAGCCGACCTCACACCGAGCGCTCGCATGCCCACCGCTGGTAAGACTGGCTGTCCTCAGCCATCC
>JAPLUN010000577.1 GCA_026397715.1 Verrucomicrobiota bacterium | reverse complement strand
GGCAAAGTTGTTCACAATCGACGGCGGCTGGGCCTTGGAAGACCGGGCCCTTCCCGCCGACCGATGAACAACTTTGGAACTGGTATCAGCAAACCCAGCACTCCGCCACACCACACGCCTACCAGCAGCGTCTGCAAAGAGCCCCGCCGCCCACATCCCCATTCCTCCACCATCACCACCCACCCATCACCCGTCCTGCAGTCCCGCCTTTAAGCGGTTCCGGACAAACCAAATCCCCATTTTTGCCCCTCCTTGCGCCTTTTTGAGGCCACCTCAACCGCCTCCCGGCGGCTCCGCCCTCCGTCATTCGGGCTTACACATTCGTCATTTCTTAACCAGCCACCACCGCCGCACGCGCATTCTCCTCCGCGCCCGTCTTCTGCAGGTAATAATCATAGTCCCCCGCATACGCCGTCACCTTCCCATCCACAATGTGCAGCACCTTCGTCCCGAGCGACCGAATGAAATGCACGTCATGGCTGATGAACACCAGCGTCCCCTCAAACTTCTGCAGCGCCAAAATCAGCCCCTCGATCGCCCAGATATCCAGGTGCGTCGTCGGCTCGTCCATCAGCAGCAGGTTCGGCGGATCCACCAGAAACTTCACCAAATTGACCCGGCTCTTCTCACCACCGCTCAGCACCCGGCACTTCTTGTGCACGTCCTCACGCTTGAACAGGAACGATCCCAGAATGCTCCGCGCCTCATCCTCACGCAGTTCCGGCGCCACACGCTTCAGCTCCTCCAGCACACTGCAGTCCGGGTCCAAAGTATCCGCCCGGTGCTGCGAGAAATACCCCAGCTTCACATTCGTCCCCAGCTTGCGCTCACCCTTCTGAAACGGCACCTCGCCCGCCAGAATCTTGATCAGCGTTGATTTCCCCGAGCCGTTCGGCCCCACCAGCACCGTCCGCTCCCCACGCTCCACTTCCAGGTCCAGGCCCTTGTACACCTGCTTCGTCCCGTACGCCTGATGAATGTCCGTCAGCGCGATCAACCGCTGCCCGCTGCGCTGCGGCTGCGGGAAGTTAAAGCGGAAGCCCTTCCGCAGCGGCCGCGGCTTGTCCAGCTTCTCCATCTTCGCCAGCTGCTTCTCACGACTCTGCGCCTGCGACGCCTTGGACGCCACCGACCGGAACCGGTCAATAAAGTCCTGAATCTGCTCGATCTCCTTCTGCTGATTCTTGTACGACTGCATCGCGCGCTCGTAGTTCTCCTCGCGCTGCTTCAGGTAGTCACTGTAGTTCCCCTGGTAGGACTGCAGCTTGCTCTCCTCGATCTCATACACCTGCTGCACCAGCTCATCCATGAAGTCACGGTCATGCGAGATGATCAGCAGCGCCCCGGGGTAATTTTTCAGGTAATTCCGGAACCACATCAGCGACAGCAGGTCCAGGTGATTCGTCGGCTCATCCAGCAGCAGCAGATCCGGCTCCATCACCAGCAGCCGCGTCATATGCGCACGCATCACCCACCCGCCGCTAAACTCACGCGCCGGCCTCGCGAAATCCTCCTCCTTGTAGCCCAGCCCCTTCAGAATGCGCTTCGCCTTCGCCTCCGTCTGCGGGTCCTGCAGCGCATCATGCTTCGCATGCGCCTCAAAGTATTCCGGGCTCGAAACATCACCCACAGCCTCAAAATCGCGCAAAATCTTCTCCAGCGCCTCAATCTCCCCCGCCTTGCCCGTCGCAACCTCCAGCACCGTCTCATTGCCAATCGGCTCACTCTCCTGCGGCAGAAATCCCACCGTCGTCCACTCATCACGGATCACCTCACCCGCATCCGGCACATCGGTTTTGAGGATCAGCGAAAACAACGTCGATTTCCCCGCCCCATTCGGCCCCACCAGCGCCACGCGCTCTCCATAGTTGATGGTCATGGATGCCGCGCTGAACAGCGTGCGGGCATTGAAAGTCTTGGTGACGTCGCGAATGGTAAGCATGAGGGCAGATCAGCTAGCTCACCCCACGCCACTTGCAAGGCCAAGCATGCCGCACTCCCGATCCGTACTGGGAGCGCCGATTTTTAATCGGCTCCGGCCTGCCGCCCCGCCACACCCGCCGCCTCCGGCCTGGCGCTAAGCTTGCAGTCCGTAGGATGGGTGTGGCGTCAGCCCGCCCGTCTCTGAGCGCCTTCTCCCCCCCCCCATTCCCCTTGCCACTCCTAACCGCCTCCGCTTAGATGATGTATTCCACATAAGAATCTCCCCGAATGGCCGAAGACACCAAAAAGACCCTGCAAACCCAGCTCTGGAACATCGCCAACACCCTCCGGGGCAAGATGGGCGCGGACGATTTCCGGGACTACATCCTGGGCTTCATCTTCTACAAGTACCTCTCCGAGCGCATGCACC
>JAPLUN010000676.1 GCA_026397715.1 Verrucomicrobiota bacterium | reverse complement strand
GGCCAGAAGCCGCGCTGCATGGGATTGCCCACGAATTTAAAAATCGCGAGGTGCAGCTCGCGGGCGATCTTGCGCAGTTCCGGGTGCTTGTAGAGGTTCTCTCCGCTGCCGTGGCCGGAAATGACGACGATGCCATTGGCCACCTTTGCCTCTTCAGGCACCCACAGGTCAAACTTCACATCCTCCTTTTTGCCTTCGCCTTTTTCCTTCACGGTCTGCTGCCATTGCTCATCACTGAGTTTCCAATCCCAGCTTCGCTCCACCGCCTGCTGCGGCGAGGGAGTGCCCCATTTGGCTTCATCCAGCACTCCATCCCAGTTCTTCTGAGCCTTCACCTGCGTGTTGGCCCGCACCCAGCCGAGGCTGTGGCATTCGGGCAGTTGCAGCGTCTCGGTGAGCTCGATGTCAGCAGCGTGGAGATTCGTCAGCAGCAATGCTACGACGAGAAAGGACTTCTTCATGTTATGAGGCAGATGAGATTAGGCGATGAGTTCCTTCAGTACCCCGGAGCTGTCGCCATGGCGCTCGACGTTCACGCCCACACCATGGAGGAGCGTCAGCCACGCATTGCACAGCGGCGTGTCTTTCGCGGCGACGATGTTGTGACCGAGCTTGATGCCTGCGCCGCCGCCAGTGAGGAGTGTTGGGCAGTTGTCCAGGCTGTGCTCGGTGCGGATATTGCTGCCGTAGGCGAGGGCAATGTTGTCAAAGAGTCGGCTGCCGTCGGCTTCCTTGGTGGCTTTGAGTTTGTCGATGAATCCCGCGAGCAGATCGCTCTGCGTGAGGTCGCGCTGCTTGGAAGCTTCCAGCTTTTCACCCATGGTCGAGTGGTAATGGCTCATGTCATGCGGGGCGACCTTGATGCCGATGCTGGTGAGCAGGGTGCTGACCGGCTGGCGATAGGTTAGCACGCGGGTGCTGTCCGTCTGCATCGCCGCGAGCATGATGTCATACATGATCTTGATTTCCTCTTTTCCAGCGAGACCTGGGGCTGGTTCTGGAATGGGTGCCTTGGGTTGCGGCACGCCGATCCACTGCTCGTCCTTGCTCAGTCGTGTTTCGATGTCGCGGATGCCCTGGAAGTATTCATCGAGCTTGCCCTTGTCCGTTTTGCCGAGACCGCGCTGCATGACGCGGGCATTCTCCATCACGGTGTCCAGCACGCTGCGCTTCTGGGCGAGCATGGCTTTCTGTTGTTCGATGGGCGTGGTGTCCTTGGAAAAAAGCCGGTGGTAGGCCTCCAAGGGCCCTTTGTGGCCACCGATGGGTTTGCCGCTGACATCCCATGCCATCGAAAGACCCGGGCCATGCCCTGACGCTTCGGCATTTTCGCTGCCATTGAGCTGCAGAGAAGCAAAGCGAGTGTCGAGGCCGAGCTTTGCCGCCGCCACCTGATCCGCGGAGATGCTGTTGTGAAAGTTCTGTCCTGGCTCTCCGAAACGGTTTGCGCCGCTGAGCCACATGGTGCTGCCCCAGTGGCCGTCGTTGCTGTACTTGTTCCAAAGCCCCTGCACGACGCTGAAGTCTGCCTTGTGCCGTGCCAGTGGTTTGAGCCCCTCCGGCAGGGTATAATCGGCCCCGGTTTGTTTGATGTCCGGAAACCAACTCTCCGTGGTAATCCCCCAGCCAAAACCGAGAAACACCAGCCGTTTCGGCGAGGCAGCTGGAGCTGCAGCCGAGGCAAAGCGGCGGAAGCCAAGAGATTCCAGTGCCGGCAGGGCAATGAGCGCGGTGCTGGATTGAAGGAAGTGGCGGCGCCGGATGGGTGAGGTGCTCATGATGCTTTTTCGTTGAGAGATTACTTCGTATGGAACTCCTGACTTGCGACCAATGCGTGAATGAACTCGCGGAAGGCGAGGTCTTTTTTACCGGCTTGCTGAATCATGCCGGCAATAAGAGGTTGATCGCGGAAGCCCGGCGGGCGGCCCAGCGCGAATTCGATGAGGGCCTCGCTGAAGCTGCGGGCAAAGGCGTCTGATTTTGAGGCGATGATATCGCGCAGTCCAAAGAAGTCTTTGAACGCCGGGCCTTTGTAGAGCGCGGCGGCAGCTTCGATGGCCCAGGTCTTCTGGGACTTCGGATCGGGTTTGCCGTTTGCGTCGATGGCCATGTAGCTGTCTTCGGTGCGCCATTGTCCGGCGGCGTCGAAGTTTTCCAAGCCAAAGCCGATGGGGTCGATCTTGCGGTGGCAACTGGCGCACTGCGGGTCTTCCTGATGCGCGAGCAATCGTTCATGTGCGGTGAGCACTTTGCCTGCGAGCCGCGTGATCGCGGGGACATTGGCAGGCGCGGGTGGTGGCGGATCATGCAGCAGCTTGCGCAGCACCCAGGCACCGCGTTCGACGGGGCTGGTGCGCTCTCCGTTGCCACCCATGAAGTGGATGGCCGCCATGCCGAGCAAGCCACCACGTGGTGAGTCTTTGGGCAGCGACACTTTTTCATAGCCATCTCCCTTCACGCCGGGGATGCCGTAGTAGTGGGCGAGCACACGATTGATCATCACGTAATCGGCCTTCAAGAGGTCCCGCAGGCTTGCATTGTTCCGCATGAGGTGCGCCATGGTTTCATGGATCTCCCCTTTGGCCGCGACCTTTGTGCCGCTGTCAAAACGCGGATACAGTGATCGATTGACCTCAAAAAAGTCGATCCGATCCAGCCCAAGCCACTGATGCGTGAAGGCTTCGAGAAAATCTGCGGAACGCGGATCATTGAGCAGGCGCTCTGTCTGCGCGGAGAGCACCTCCGGCTTTTGCAAATCACCGTTCCGCCCCAGATCAAGCAGCTGCTTATCCGGCGGTGCGCTCCAAAGGAAATAAGACAGGCGGGTCGCCAACTCCATTCCCGTCAGCTGCCGGCGCTTCTCGTCCGGCGTGGGTTCCGCGAGATAGAGGTACATGGGGGAGGACAGCACCACGGCCAGCGTTTCCTTCAGCGCTGCGCAGTGCTTGTCGCCCGCCTTTCGGCGCACGTCATAGAGGCTGAGCAGGCGGTCGATGTAGTCCTTCGGTGGCGTTGTGCCACGGAAGGCCTCCGTGGCAAACCGCTCCAACGCCGTGCGCAGTTCCGGTGCGGCTGGCGCGGGCGATTTGTCATCCAGTGGAATGCTCAGCGCCGCAATGCCCGGCGGCTTGGGTTTGTCGATTTTCGGCACGCGTTCGACTTCGATCCAGTCCACCCACAGCGTGAGTTCCGGACCAATGCCATTGCGCTTCACCGCCTCGGCACGTTTACGGCCACCTTCTTCATTGGTGTCCCAGCTGCCCTTTTCACGGACGAACAGCAGACGGTTCTCGCGCGTCATGTTGCTGCGCGTCAGAGTTAGCGGAATCTCGATCACCTGCGGATTTTCGATCGTGCCGGTGATTTCATGGGTGGCCATGACGCGGCCCGTTCGGGCATAGATGCCGAAGTCGAGGAAACGCCGCTCCGGCGGTGCATCCTTGGTCGCTGCGGCTTTCACGCGCACGATGTAATCACCCACCGGCCAGTCAAACGGCACCAGCAGCTCGATGTAGTTCACGTTCAGCTCGGCCGGATGCCGTGTCTGCGTGCCGAGATAGGCACCCTTGTCCACCGCAGGCTGCGCCATGTAATACTGGTGATACTTCAGCCAGCCTGCTCCCAGCGAATCGTTCGCCAGATCAGCGTCGTTCTCACCCTTCTTGTCGAAGCCAAAGGTTCGCGGATTCGGTGCACCGGGAATCCGAGCCCACTCACGGCGGAAAATGCTGTCGTTCTTCGATTCCTTGCGGATCTTGGCCACGATGTCCTTGTTCTCAGGTTTGGCCGCCGCTTCCTCCACCGCTTTGACCCAGCGCTCCGCCCGTGCTTTGGCATCGATTTGATACTCCACGAACTTCTTCACGATGGGTGTCGTCGTTTCGGCATCGTAGTGCAGTTTTTTCTCCACGCCCGTCGCGGCCTGCCACGCAAATGCCTCCTCCACCGCCTCGCGTCCCAGCAGTTGGTATTGCTCAAACTGGTTTGCGGACATGAAGAGGTTTGCCCCCACCGTATCGAATCCACCCGCGCCGCTGTCTGCGGGAAGATCGGATACATTGACGTCCACGCCGAGCAGCTCCCGCAGCGTGTTCTTGTATTCACGGCGGTTCAGCCGCCGCATGGTAATGACACCATTCTGATCCCCCAGAGTGCGCCGCGCCGCGACCATCACATTTGCCAGATCATCAAGAAAGTCCGCTTTAGCTGCGTTTGCTGGCTGCTTTTCGTCTTCCGGCGGCATGTCGCCAGAATTCATCTGGTTCAGGAACAAAACCTTGTGACGTTGGTCCATCACGGCGCGTTCAGCGGAGTGAGATGGAGAATAGGCAGACAGCAGGGCGGCGAGAAGCAGAAACAGACGATTCATCAGGGGAAGAAACAAACGCAGTGGAAGGATCAATGTATCTCGCCATTGGCATCAAAACCGGACGAATAAAACGCAGCTTGCCTCCAATCCAGAAGCAGACTCTTCACGGTTGCACCACCCACAGTCGAGCGAGTCCTATGGGCTGAAACTTTTCACCGCTGGCGGTCAGCCCGAGCGTCACCTGGACTTGTCGGCCGTTTTTCCCGAGCGTGGTGACTTTGCCGGCGATCGGGGCGGCGGTGGGCTTGCGATCCACACCAGCAGGAGCAACCTGAACCGAGGTGCCTTGCTTGAGGCGTTTGATCTGCTCATCACCTTCGTTGAAAAGCGTCAGCGTGAGTTGGGTGCCGCTTGAGGCATCCACATAGCCCGGAGCACCTTCTTCGAGGATGCGTTTGGCCTGCATGGCCTTCTGCTCTGCCTGAAATTTAAGCAGGCTCTCGTCATCGAAAAATACTTCCCATGCCATGCGGTTTTTGCCTTTGCCGATGCCATGGGTTTTAGTGCGGAGTTTGTCACCGGCCTTGATGTCGCTGAATTTCGCAGGCTGACCGGCTTTCCAGAAGTGAGTGTTCTTGTCGGTTTCGATGACGACGTTTTTTTCACGCACAAAGCTCTGGTCAGCGTTTGCCCAGATGCAGGTGAGCTTGCCGGCTGCGGCATCGATCTGGTCCACATGGAAGTATTCTTTGTGGCCGTTCATCATGTTCATCTCGTCCTGGATGTAGGTGAGCCAGACCCACTGCTCTTTGTCATTCACATGCAGGCGGAAGATGGCGCGCTCGCCCACTTTGAAATCCTGCAGGTCTCCGAGCGTGGCATGGTGCAGCAGTTCGGCATACGGCATGACGGTGAAGCTCATCACTTCATTATTGCTCTCGTTGCGGAATTTTCCTGTGCGTGAGGTCAGGTCCAGGCTGATCAGCTCGCCCCAGATACGGCGCATTTTTTCAAACGGAATGATCACCTGGCCCGGTGTGATCACGGGGATGGGCTTGGCAGTAGGCGTATCGGCGGCAAGGGCGGAGAGGGACAGGGCGGCAAGGCAGGAGAGCAGGGCGCGGTGGGGCATTGACCAATCATACGGCTCTGCATGGAACTTCCTGCACCACCCCCGAACTATCGGGGATCCGGGTGGCAGCCTGGACAGAATCAAGGGAATAAAATTCAATTTTTGCCTCAAGATTCCCCGCGCACGAGAAGGCCGGTCGATTACTCTCAGACACCAATTTATACATATATGTCCGACTCCTCCGGTTCTTGGTTTGCTCGCTTGATGCGTGCTTTGTTTGGGCAATTTCACTACCAGCCGCCTAGCTGGGTGCCTCGTCTTGCCTATGCGGCGGATGATCAGGTACGGAAACATCCCGGCTGCTACGCCCTCGCCATCATGATCACCGGGCTGATGTTCCTGATCGTGCCGCAGATACGTCATTATAGGGATGCGCATCGGCCACGCCCTCAGGTGCGGGCTGAATTGCGCCAGGCCCAAGGGTTGCTTCTGATGCCGGCGGTCACACCGATCATCAAAAACAAACCGCAACCACAGCCGATGACGGTACAGTTTAATGTCTCGGTGGCCAAACTGGATGCCGTGGGAAAGACTGCGGCCGGCGTCACCCTCACTCCTGCGCATTCAGGCGTGTGGACATGGAGCACTGACAAGCTGCTGGTCTTCACCCCCGCCAAGGACTGGCCGGCTGGTCAGGAGTACACCGTGCGGCTTGACCCGGCTCAGCTGCCCAAGGAAGTGGTGGTGAAAGAACCCGTCTGGAAGGGGAAGACACAGCCACTGGTGCTTTCAGTGACCGGCTCAGAGTTTGAGATCGATCCGCGTGATCCATCGATGCAAAATGTCGTGGTGGGACTCTCCTCGACGCATCCGCTCGACAGGGCGCAGATCGAGCAGTTGGTCTCACTGGAGGTCGTGGGTGGCGCGAAGATCTTTGACTGGAAAGGGCAGAAGCCGGATGCGCTGTTCTCAGTCACGGAAGGAAAGCTCCAGCGCGAGTTCTGGATTCGCACCGCGCGGATTCAGGTGCCGGTGAAGGAGGACTTCGTGAAGATCACGCTGCACAAGGAGCTCACCAGCACAGTCGGCGGCAGCTCACTGGCAGCAGACATCATCTCCAAAGTGCGCGTGCCGGATGTGGACAGCGGTTTCAAGATCACGGATGCCAACACGGAGATTCTGAAGGCCGATGATGGCGAGCCGGAGCAGTTTCTGTTCATCAACACCGAGGGCTATGTCACGACAGAAAATCTGCTCAAGCATCTCAGCGTCTGGCAGGAGCCGCCGAATTTTCGGATCACGGATGTGAATGGCCGGCGCGTCGCTCCCAGGGAATATGATATGACGGAGGATGTGCTGCGGCAGTATGCGCCCGTGTCATTGAAACCGGTCGAGTTGGAGCTGAGCGATGATCACCCAGCGACGACGCGGCATGCGTTCAAATTTCTCACGGAGAAGCAGGGGCGGCTGTTTGTGCGCATCACTCAGGGAGTGGAGGCGCTGGGCGGCTTCCGGCTCAGCAGGGAGTTTCGCTCTTTTAAATCCGCACCACGTTTCCCGAAGGAAGTGCAGTTGCTGGGCAAGGGCGGCATCCTGGCTCTCAATGGTGAACGCAAGCTGTCGCTGCAGTCACGCGGCGTGCCGTTTCTGCGGGTGAAAATGGCGCGTGTGCCTGCGCGGCAGGTCAACCACCTGGTGGTGATGACGGAAGGCGACTTCGCCAATCCCTACTTCACGATGAACGACAGCTTTGATGAATCCAACATCGCCCACTTCCTGCGCCGTGTGCAGCCGGTGGCGATGAAGAACGAGTTTCAGGCCTGCTACTCGGTGATCGACTTCGCCAGCGCCCTGCAGGCGCCGGATCCCGCCGATGCGGATGCTTCACGCGGTTTGTTTTTCCTTACCGCGGAAGGCGTGCAACCCACCCCGGAAAGCAAGAAGACCATGGAGGGCGATGCTGTGGAGGACGACTGGCGGGTCATGGAACAGGCAACGACAAACCGCTTTGTACTAGTCACCGATCTGGGCCTGATGGTGAAGACGAACGCGAACGGCTCGCGCGATGTGTTTGTGCAGAGCATCCAGAGTGGCGAACCGGTGAACGGGGCCGTGATCACAGTGATGGCAAAAAACGGTGAGTATCTGCTGCAGCAAACCACCGCCGACGGCCATGTGCTGCTGCCGGACGTCAGCAATTTTCAACGGGAAAAGCGCCCTGTGGCCATCGTCGCCACGCTGGGCAATGACTTGTCATTCCTGCCGTTCGAACGTCCCGACCGCTTGCTGGATTTCTCACGTTTTGACATCGGCGGCGTGCAGGCATCAGAACAGGAGGCACTGGAGGCTTTCGTGTTCACGGAACGCGGTGTGTATCGTCCCGGAGATGACATCCATGTGAGTGCGGTGCTCAAGCGCCGTGACTGGGCCGCGGGCCTCGCGGGTCTGCCGCTGGAGATGGATTTGGTCAATGCGAAGGACGAGGTGATCGACACCCAGAAGATCGTGCTGTCCGCGGACGGTTTCATGGATGTGAAGATGAAGACCGAAGAGAGTGACCCCACGGGCCGCTACATCGCACGGCTGTATCTGGTCAAAGGCAATGATGAGCGCATCCGTCTTGGGCAGAGCTTGTTCAAGGTGGAGGATTTCCAGCCGGACCGCATGAAGATCGACGTGACGCTCACCGGCAACGAACTCGCTGGATGGCTGCAGCCGAGTGACATCAAGGCGGACGTTTCTTTGCAAACCCTGTTTGGCTTTCCGGCGGCGAAGCGTCTGCTCAAGGCGCGCATGGAATTGAGCCCGGGGGCTTTCGCCTTTGCGCAGTTCCCCGATTTCATCTTTCACAACCGGCTGCCGGAAGCGGAAGACACCGAGGAGACTGAGGCCGGGCAGAAGATCAATCTTGGCGAGCAGAAAACCGATGACACCGGCGCGGCGCAGTTTGAAGGTGAGCCTGCTGATCGAAGGCTTTGAAGCTGATGGCGGACGCAGTGTGCGCAGCGGGAAAAACTTCCTCGTGGCTGCGCTGCCTTATGTGGTCGGCTACAAGCCGGATGCCAAGCTCGACTACCTCGGCAAGGACACAGCAGCCAATGTGCGCTTCATGGCGGTGGGGCCGGATTTGAAACCCTATGTGCCGAAGGATCTCATGGCACGTCTGATTCAGATCAAACACGTGTCCGTGCTCACCAAGCTGGAAAGCGGCAGCTATGCCTACGTCTCGACGCAGCGTGAATCCATGGTTTCGGAAGCCCGTTTTGCTCTGCCGGCGGAAGGTGCCAGTTACGCTTTGCCAACGAATACGGCGGGTGAGTTCCGCCTCGAATTGCGCGACCCGGAAAACAACGTTGTCTGCGCCACAGCGTTTACCGTGGTGGGCAAGGGAGACCTGGACCGCAGCATGGAGCGTGACGCGGAGCTGGGCATCAAACTGGCGCGCGGCACCTGGAACAGCGGTGAAGCTTTGGAAGCGAGCCTGAGCGCAACTTATACAGGCGCGGGTCTCATCACCATCGAGCGCGAGCGTGTGCTCGGCTGGCAGTGGTTCAAGGCGGGCACGACGTCCAGCGTGCAGCACATCACGGTGCCGAATGACATCGAAGGCTCCGCCTATGTGAACGCCTCCTTTGTGCGGGCGCTTGATTCGAAGGAGATCTTCACCTCACCGCTGAGCTATGCGGTGGAGCATTTTGTGGCGAATCCCGACAAGCGCCGCATCGAGGTGAAGATCGACGCACCGGAAAAAGTGAAGCCGGGAGATGTCATGAAGATCGGCTACCAAACTGCGAAGCCATGCCGCATCGTGATTTATGCCGTGGACGCGGGCATCCACCAGATCACGGACTACAAGCTTCCAGATCCACTCGCCTACCTGAACCGCAAACGCGCGCTCGAAGTCGAGACGGAGCAGCTCATGGACCTGATCCTGCCGGAGTTCTCGCTCATCGCGCAGAACAAGGCCTTTGGGGGGGACGCCGACAAACCGCTGCGTTTGAACCTGAATCCGTTCAAGCGCCGCAAGGAGCCGCCGGTGGTGTTCTGGTCGGGCTTGATCACCGCAGGCCCCGAACGCCAGGAAGTCAGCTACACGGTGCCGGATTACTTCGCCGGCAAACTCAACGTCATGGCCGTGGCCGTCGCTGAGGATGCGGTGGGCCGCGCTGAAACGAGCAGCATCGTGCGCGGTCCGCTGGTGCTGACGCCCAATGTGCCGTTCTTTGCCGCGCCGGGAGATGAATTCACCGCCTCGCTCACCGTGGCGAACAATCTCGAAGGAGTGGAAGCGAATGCGCCGATCAGCATCGTGGCGCAGGTCACGCCGCATCTCGAAGTGATCGCCACACCGCAAGGCACGGTCAATGTGGCCGCTGGCAAGGAAGACACAGTGCGCTTCCGCATCCGGGTGAAACAGGAACTCGGCGGGGCGGAGATCACCTTCAAAGCCGAAGCCGCCGGTCAGGTGGTGCTGCGGCGTGCCACGCTGAGTGTGAGGCCCGCAGCGCCGTTCATCACGAATGTGCAGAGCGGTTACTTCCGTGAGAAGACGCATGAGGTGAAGATCACGCGCGAGATGTTCCCGCAGTATCGCAAACTGAACGCGAACGTGTCCGCCCTGCCTCTGGGTCTTGCGCGTGGTCTGGAGTCCTACCTGCACGAGTATCCCTATGGCTGCTCCGAGCAGATCACCAGCCGTGCCGTCTCACGCCTGCTGCTGGCGAAGGAGGTGGACTTTGGTTTTGATGCAGCAGAGTCCGCAAGGCAGCTGGATGACGCGTTTGCCCTGCTGCGCAGCCGCCAAAATTCCAGCGGCGGCTTTGGCTACTGGGATTCAGATGCCGATGCAGGCATGGACTACCTCTCGGTCTATGTGACACGCTTCCTCACGGAAGCGCGGGATGCAGGGCATGCGGTGCCGTCCGCTCTGCTCGAAGGCGCGCGCAATCGCATGCGGCAGATGGCACGCAGCCAGGTGGACAGCCTTGATGATGCGGCCATCCAGGCGGCGGCGATTTACCTGCTCACACGGCAGGGCGAGAACACCTCCACCTTTGTGCTGAATCTGCGCGACAACCTGCGCCAGAAACATCAAGAGGCATGGCGCGGCCATCTCACCGCCGCGTATCTCGCAGGCACCTATGCTCTGCTGCAGAAGCGCCCGGAAGCCGTGGTGCTGATGCAGGACTACTGGGCCGCGGTGCGCAAAGGAAAGGCACTGGGCGCATGGAACGGCTGGTACTATCTCGATCCGCAGGTGAGCCAGGCGGAGGGCTTCGCCGTGGCCTGCAAGCACTTCCCGGAACTGGCGGGAAATTTTGGCTATGATGATCTCGCCATCGTCACCGAGCCGCTGGCACGCAATCGCTTCAACACCATCAGCGCCGCCTCCACGATCCTCGCGCTCAAGGCCTACTCGGATCTCGCGAAGCAGTCGGGCGTGCGGGTCTCGCTGACAGAAGTGTCTCGCGCAGGCGGCACCCCCATCCCGCTGGTGCCGGAAACCACCGGATTGATCCAGAGCAGCTTCAGCGCGCAGGCTGGTGCGCTGCGCTTCGGACTCGCGCAAGGTGGTGGCCGCGATCTGGGTGCGTTTTATCAGGTGACAGAGGCGGGGTTCGACACTGGCCTGCCGACTCAGCGCATCGCCGATGGCCTGGAAGTGTTCCGCGAAATCATCGGAGCAGACGGCAAGGCCGTGGCCAAGCTCAAGGTCGGTGAAGGTGCGCTGGTGCGCCTGACCTTACGCAACGTTTCCCCCAATGCGCTGAGCAACATCGCCGTGCTGGATCTGATGCCCGGAAGTTTTGAGCTGGAACCCAACGGCCTCAAACCCGGACGCGGCACGATGCCGGGCGCCGATTACGTGGATGTGCGTGAAGACCGCAACGTGTTCTTCTGCCGCCTGGGCAAGGGTGAAGTGAAGACCTTCACCTATCGTATCAAACCCATCGCCGCAGGCATTTACGTGATCCCGCCGGTGTTTGCTGAGAGCATGTACGATCGCGGCACCAAAGGGCGCGACGGCGGTGGAAAAGTGAATGTGGAGTAACGACCATGCGCACGCTTCATCGTCTGCTGCGAATGCGTTTCCTGCGCTGGTCGGGCGCGGCGCTTCTGCTGTTGGCGGTGGTCTGGTTACTGCTACCGCAGCCGGAGCTGTACCCGCCTGAGTTTCGTTTCTCGCGCACGCTGGAAGATCGCCATGGGAGACTGCTGCATCTCGCGCTGACGCCGGATGGCAAGTATCGCCGCTACACGCCGCTGGCGGAGATCAGCCCTGCCTTGATTGAAGCGACGCTGACGCTGGAAGACCGGCATTTTTACGATCATCCGGGAGTAAATCCGCTCTCGATGCTGCGTGCGGCGTGGGGCGTGGTTTCAGGCTCGGCACGCGGCGGTGGCTCCACCATCACCATGCAGCTCGCGCGTCTGCGTTACGATCTGCATACCCGCACACCGTGGGGCAAGGCATGGCAGATGCTGCGTGCAGTGCAGATCGAAAAGCACCACTCGAAGGACGACATTCTGGAGGCTTATCTCAATCAGGCACCTTATGGCGGGAATGTAGAAGGAGTGGGCGCGGCTGGTTTGCTGTGGTGTGGTAAACCAGCGAAGGAGCTGACGTTGCGCGAGGCAGTGGCGCTCTCCGTGCTACCTCAAAGCCCAACGACTCGGCGGCCACGCACGACGGGTGACAATGCGAGCCTGGCCGCCGCACAGCACCGGTTGTGGGATCGTTTGCGCGAAGAACGCGGCCAGCCTGCCGACCCTTTGGATGCGGCGTTCACGCTGCGGCAGCTGATGCCGGTACCACGCGATGCCCCGCATCTGGCACGGCGGTTGTTTGCCGGAAAGCCGGTGGAAGATCGCGCCAGCTCCGGGGCGCCCCTGCGCTGCACGCTGGATGTAACCCGGCAGCTAGGCGTGGAGCAGGCGGTGAATGATTACGTGCAGCGCAAACGCGAGGTGGGCATCACCAATGCATGCGCGCTGCTGGTGCATGCGCCTTCACGCGAGGTGCTGGCCTATGTGGGTTCCAGCCGCTTTCTCGACAGCAAGATTCAAGGCCAGGTGGATGGGGTGCTGGCGCGGCGTTCGCCGGGATCGGCGTTGAAGCCCTTCATCTATGCACTGGCCATGCAGCAGGGGCTGATCCACCCCCACACGCTTCTGCGCGACGGGCGCATGTCCTTTGGCAGCTACAATCCGGAAAACTTCGACCGCAACTTTGCCGGCCCCATCTCCGCCGGAGATGCGCTGTATCACAGCCGCAACATTACAGCCGTCGCTCTGGCACAACAGCTGGATTCACCCGGCCTGTACGGCTTTCTCAAAGAGGCGGGCGTGGCGCTGCCGCAGCCTGCGGAGTTTTACGGTCTGTCACTGCCGCTCGGCGGTGGTGAAGTTTCGATGGAGGAACTGGCCGAACTTTATGCGCTGCTGGCGAGCGATGGTTCTGCGCGGCACCTGAATTATTTCAAAGCGGATCAGCCCATGGAAGCCAAGCCGCTGCTCACGGATGAGGCGCGTTATCTCACACGCGAGATGCTGCGCACGCGTGAAGGCGAGCCCGTGATGGATGACCCCGCGGTGACATGGAAGACGGGCACCTCGCATGGATTCCGCGATGCCTGGGCCGCAGGCATGCGCGGCGACTATGTGCTCGTGGTCTGGATCGGCAATTTCAATGGCAAGGCCAACCCGGCCTTCATCGCCCGCGAGTGCGCGGCACCGCTGCTGTTTGAAACGTTTCGTCACCTGCGCCTGCCGATGAAGCGAGAGAAGCCCCCTGCGGGAATCGCACAGGTGGAACTATGCGCGGTGTCAGGCCAGCTCCCCACCCCGCACTGCCAGCATCGTGTGCAGGGTGGATTCATTCCCGGCGTGTCTCCCATTACGCCTTGCGACATCCATCGCGAAGTCCTGATCGATGCTGCCAACGGCATGCGTGTGGCGCGTGATGATGGCAAACGTACGCTGAAACATGAAGTCTTCGAGTTCTGGCCGCCGGACCTGCTGGAGATGTTCAAGCTGGCTGGTGTGCCGCGCAAAACACCGCCACCATTGGAAGCGAACGCCGAATCACTCGTCGCGGTCGATGCAGGCGCTGTGCCAAAAATTGTCTCACCACGTGCCGCCTTGGTGTACACCCTGCAAGCCTCCGATACAGCACGGCAGAAAATCCCACTGCGTGCAGACACCGCTCCCGGCGTGAACCGCGTCTTCTGGTTTGCTGGGCCACGCTTTCTCGGGGCCAGCGATCCCGCCACACCCGTCATGTGGGCCGCTGCCGCCGGCAAATGGCGCGTGCATGTACTGGATGATCAAGGCCGCAGCGCTGCGGTGGAGGTGCGCGTGGAGATGGTGCCGTGATAGGCTGCGGCTAACCGTGAAGAGTGAACACTTTCGACTCCAGTTTCAGCAAAAACGCCTTGGCTTCCATGCCTCCTGCAAATCCCGTCAGCTTGCCATTGGAGCCGATCACCCGATGACAGGGCGCGATGATGGAAATCGGATTCTTGCCATTGGCCGCACCCACCGCGCGCGCAGCATTGGGGTTGCCGATCTGCTCAGCGATCTGTGCGTAGCTCCGCGTCTCTCCAAAGGGAATGGTCAGCAACGCCTGCCAGACCTGCCTCTGAAATTCCGTGCCATTGAAGTCGAGCTGCAGTTCAAACTTCTCTCGTTTCCCTGCAAAGTAATCCTGCAACTGGTGCTCCGCTTCAACCAGCACCGGATGCTTGGTGTCCTCATGCAGCGGGCTGAGGCGCACGCGTTTCGGATCATCGTTCTCCCACAGCACCGCCGCCAGTCCGTGATCATTCGCCACGAGCGTGAGCAGGCCCACAGGAGAGGGCATGGTTTTATAAAAATAGCTGTGGGATGTCATGTCAGTGCGGTTTTCGTTCGGGCAGATCATGGCGCGCCCTGGCAACGGCTGCTGGCCATTTTCGGACATGAAGATAAAATAACCTCATGTCCGAAAACGGCCAGTCCGGACGTGCTGCATGGAATAGCCTGCTCAAGCCCATGAACCTGATCGATGACAATGCCGCTTACAGTGCGCTGAAATCCCGTGACTCTCGCTTTGACGGCGTGTTTTTCGTGGGTGTCACCTCCACCGGCATCTACTGCCGTCCCATCTGTCCAGTGAGGGTTCCGAAGCGGGAAAACTGCCGCTTCTTTGAAAACGCCGGGGCTGCGGAGAAGGCCGCCTTTCGCCCCTGCCTGCGCTGCCGGCCGGAGCTGGCCCCCGGTCATGCACCGGTGGATCACGCACATCGGCTGGCAGATCTGATCATCCTCCGCATGGACGAGGGCCTGGCGGATGAAGGCGCGGGTCTTGAGGAAATCGCCACACAGTTTGATCTCAGTTCGCGGCAGTTGCGTCGCATCGTGCAGCAGGAGCTCGGAGTCTCGCCCATCGAGCTGATCCAAACCCGACGTCTGCTTTTGGCCAAGCAACTTCTGACCGACACCCGGCTGCCCGTGATCGAGATCGCTTTTGCCAGCGGCTTTTCCAGCCTGCGGCGGTTCAATGACGCCTTCAGCTGCCA
>JAPLUN010000278.1 GCA_026397715.1 Verrucomicrobiota bacterium | reverse complement strand
GAGTCCGTAGCCTTTCCCCACGCCGATGTTTCCTTTGAGAACATCTGTGGCGGTGAAAATGGGCTGTCCGCCGCTTTCAGTTGCCTCTTGGATGGTTCCTACAGCCACGAGACCAGCCTGTTGCAGTTGGTCTTCGGGGCTCGGCACGCCAATATCTGCCAGCGTGAGGTTTGCAACAAGGAGCATCGGCAGGAGGGCCACATGCTGTTTCAAGATTAGATTCGAAATTTTAGTCATTCCATTTGGATCTCTCTTCATCTGGCCCGCCAGCAGATTGATCGATTGAAGAAGATGTCAGCAGCCCAAGTGAGCATCAGGCAATTACCGGCGTTTTTTGAGCAGGAAATAGAGAGACGCTCCCGCTGCCACACTCACGGCTGCGTAGAATGGCCATGGCATCGACGCCTTCATGGGTGGCTCATTGAGAATTGTCGGAGATGCTTTGGGTGCAACCCCTGCTAGCTCCTTCTGAACAGGCGCCGTGGGCTGCGGCGCTGGTGGGGTGGCCGCTTTGTCTGGGAGCGGTTGATGAGGCATATCAGCTGATTTCGGAGCCACAACCTCCAGTCGATTCTGCTCGGGTAGCTTCAATACGGAAGCCGCAAAGGCGATGCACTCCTGCAAAGTAGCAGGCGTGCGCATTTCGGGACGTAAACCTTGGTGTGAAGGCCAGACGCAGCCCGTGCCATAAACAGGCCAGATTTTTTGTGATGGTTGATCGAATTTTGCCACAAGCAAAAAGGGCTTGTTTCCAGTTCTCCTGATCAAATCGGGAATCGTACGAAGGACTTCACCTGAAGGTGAGTCGAGTTCGTAACCTTTCCCCGGGCTAATGTTTCCTTTGAGAACATCTGTGGCGGTGAAAATGGGCTGTCCGCCGCTTTCAGTTGCCTCTTGGATGGTTCCTACAGCCACCACATCAGCCTGTTGCAGTCGGTCAGCGGGTACTGGCACGCCGATATCTGCCAGCGTAAGATTTGCAACAAGGAGCATCGGCAGGAGGGCCACATGTCGTTTGTAGATTAGATTCGAGAATTTAGTCATTCCATTTGTCCAAGGTTTGGTGGTTCTTACCTGGGTTACCCCAGTCACTTCTAGCCATCTGATTTTCATTATAATGACTGTCAGAATATTGAATCGCATCGCATTCGAGTAGCGAAGTCGGCCACATACCACCGTGCTGAGGTAGAGGCCATGCATCAGGCCAATCTGGATCAAGTAGGGAGAATAAGCGAGTGTCACTTCCATCGGGACCTTTGCCTAGCTCACCTGATCCAAATGTAATATAGTTATCAATAATGGTGTCTCCATCATCATCATCGCCAGCCTTACCAGGCTTGGTATCAGTACCTACCGCCCAATGATTATGGTCAGGTCTATAAAATGACCAACCAAAACGCCAGGGAGTGCCAGCCACACCATTCTGAACCAGCAGTGCATCAGCCCTTGCGATCTGATCAACGTGACGTTCCTCATGAATGACCGTTCCGAAAAAGCGGTCTATACCAGAAAACACTTTGCCAACTTCGTATGAGCCAAACTTTCCAACAACCGAGTCATAAACAATGATTTCCTGCTTGTCCACAGCAGTGAAGTAGGACCAATTTTCCCCTGCAGGGGTTTTGGCAGTAGAGGAGCCCGAGCCAACACCTCCGTATTCCAAGTGCTGATTCCCTTGAATCTGCCCCCAATAATAAAACCAGTTGGGATCATTTCCCGCTCCAGTGCCTGGATGATTCGTCGCATCTCTTTTGAAGAACACCTCAAACTGAGTGTTCACCACCTCATTGCCATCAAACTTAAGGCGAACGGTCTTCAGCCCAAAATCGGAGTTGTTCTGCGGCAGGCCGGTGAAGATGGCGGTCGCGGTGAGGTATTCGCCGCTCACTGAGGCCTTGCCACCCGTGTTGGCTGTCGGCCATGAGAGCACCGAACTGCCGATGGCATCCACGTCAAAGGTATACTTGGCTTGATCTGCGGCGGACTGGTCAACCACACCAGGCAGATGCACATTGAGCTTCAGTTTTAGGACTCCAGCCGTCGCATTGGAAAAGGTGAACTCATTCGCACCGTCCGGGATGCTGTCGGGATTGGCGTTGGGATCGGTGTTGGCATCGAGGCGAGCATCGATCGGGCCGTTCACCGGATCGCCTGCCGGGGTGATGAACAAGGCCTTGGCGACCGTGGCCGTCGTCATGAAATTATCATCCGCCTCATCCGGCTGCAGGATCGTTTCCGCCGTCTCCGTCGCGTTGGCAGCCAGCGTCAGCGTGCGCACCTGGCTGCCCGTCACCACTTGCTTGCCGAAGGTGAAATATCCTGGGCTGGCGACATTCGCAGCCTGCTTCGTTTTCTGCTCCACCACCTTCACCGTGCGGGCATTGCGCGAGGGAAACTGCACGACGAACTTGTATTTGGAGGCTGTGCCCGTGAGGGCGCTGTAGCTACCGACCGTTGCTCCTCCGTTGGAGTTGTCAGCACCCACAATCCGCGAGACCGAGACACTGTGCGAGTTGCCTGCGTAAAACCAGCTGCCCCAAGCGTCCGAGCCAGAACCGGCCGTGGGTCTGGCAGGAAGCCCTGGCAGATCTGGTATCTCACCAATCACGAAGTCCAGGGTGTTGTAGCTGTTGCCGGGGATGATGCTGTACTCCCACACACTCCAGGTGTTTTCATCGACCTGCAGCACATTGCTGCTGGCGGTGTAATAGGGCATGCCTCCACTGGTATTGTGCAGGTAGGTGGTCTTTAGCAACGGCACATCATTCAAGTCGCTCTCTGGATTTGAAGTCGAGGCTTTGGCGTCCGTGCCCGCGAGGGCCTCGGTGCCGTCGCTGAAACCATCTCCGTCCGTATCCTCTTTGAAAACACCCGTTCCGGCCTCGACTTCTTGCTGGTTGGTGAGGCCATCAGCATCAAAGTCCGCCGCTGCGCCAGAGAGGCCGCCAGTGCTGGCGTCCGTGTATTCCAACCGCCAGAACTGGCGGCTGTCCGTATTGGCAAAGTTCATTCCATCCAGGCCTGCGCCGTCACGCACCACCGGCACGTACCACCGGCACGTAAGTCCAGTTGATCAGATCATACGACTGCTGCACAAAGTAGGTGCGTCCCGCTTTGCCCCACCAGGTGAGCAACTGAGAGCCGGTGGCGGCGTCTGCCGTCACACGCACGCCTTCGTTTGTATCGGTGGCGGTTTGCGCCTGTGCTGGTATCTGGCTCCATCCGAATAGAGCTAGGCCCATCCAAAGGAAACACTTCATGGCTGTGCCGCTCCTTTGCCGCGCTGGGAGGTTTCAATGGCTGCGCGCTGCGCTGGCTGCAGCGGCCAGAAATGGACGATGCTGTGCCGTGGGGGCGGCGGCGGGGCATGCAGTGCTGCCAGTTCACGTGCCGCACGCTCCTGCTCACGCTGCGCCTGCCGTTGGATGAGTTCTTCGCGATGGGTGTCGAAGTACTCCAGCAAAGACTCCATAGCATCCAAGGCCGATTCATCCGCCGGACCCGCCGGTGTGCTGCCGCTGAGCAGGGCACAGGAAGCACTGCCATTCACTGGCAGCGACTGCGCCACGAGGACTTCAGCGTCCGTCATGGCCTGCTCGTCCGGACCGGCGCTCAGGATCAAGTGGTAGTCTGCCTGCTCCGACGCAAAATTACCCAAGCCCGTCAGAAAGCGAAAATCCACGTTGCTCACCGCCTGGAGTCGCCTGGACTCACCACAAGTCCAGCGTAACACGGTGAATCCATTGGCATGCACGGACGCTGAGATGCTCAGTACTTTGAAATCCTTCATCGGCATCTGGCTGAGCGCGGCTTCTTCCGCCGCCGTCAGCACAGGGCCCGCAGCCGGTGGTGCGGGCTGTGGCAGCGGCGTGACCACGGGCGGTGCCACCTGTCGAAACGTGATGATGCTACCGTCCCGGTGCTTCACAGTGGATTCGAACAGCACACTAAAGACCGGCTGGACGGAGGCTGTTTCCGCTGATTTGGAGTTAAACTCCTGGGCCGTGATCCGGCCCGAGGTGAGGAGAGTGAATATTAGGACGTAAGTGTTTCTCATGTGCAGTGCGTTTCCAGCATTTTCCCCTGCGCTGCCAGTGGCGGCACGAGACAAATGGGTGCCTACCACGAAAAAGTGGTATTGCTATAGGAAAAAGAGTAGGATTATTGGCCGGTCTGCTACAGCACGTTCACCGCAGCCCCACCGTCCACCACGATGCCCTGGCCGGTGATGTAGCTGCCGGCTTCGCTGGCCAGCATCAACGCAGGCCCGGCGAGTTCGCGCGGTGCTGCCCAGCGCTTCACCGCCGTGCGGTCGGCGAAGTACTGCTTCTCCTCGTCATTGAGCAGCTTGCCGGGCATGTCCGTGAGGAAGGGGCCGGGGCAGAGGCAGTTCACGGTGATGCCATAGGGGCCGAGATCGAGCGCACTGGCACGGGCAAGGCCGATGAGCGCCGCCTTGCAGGCGCAATAGACATTCCGCTTCAAGCGACCGCCAACGCCGAGCACGCTGGAGATGTGGATGATGCGGCCCCACTTGCGCGCCTTCATGCCGGGCACCACGGCGCGGGTGAGAGACATCACGGCCGTGAGATCCACCTCGACATTGCGGTCCCACACTTCGTCGGTGATTTCGTCAATCGCCTGCGGGTTGTTGATGCCGGCGTTGTTGACGAGGATGTCGATCTTGCCGAGGCGCTTTTCCGCCTCCACGGCCAGTGCCTTCACGACAGCGCGGTCGGCCATGTCGGCCACCATCCATTCGACTTTGACGTTCAATCCCGCGCCGATTTCAGCCGCAGCGGCAGCGAGTTCCTCGGCATTGCGGCTGGAGATGAAGACATCCGCGCCAGCTTCGGCGAAGCCACGGGCCATGGCTTTGCCAAGACCTTTGCTGCCGCCGGTGACGAGTGCTGCTTTGCCAGAGAGATTGAAAAGTGGGGAGTACATGCGCGCGGTTTAGCATGCGTGCCTGCCCTGCGCGAGTGGAAAGCGCAGCTCACGTCAGCTTGAAGAAAAACTACTTCACCACCTTGCCACCGAGAGAAAGAATACGCGCCTTGCCTTTGGCGTCCTCCGCTTCGGCGATTTGCTTGTTCGTCACATACATCTGTGAGAGCGCCGTCCAGGCGAGCAGGTCGTTCGGCTGGAGCGTCGTCGCCATCATGCCGGCGCCGATGGCCTCCTTCACCTCACCGTTGCGCAGCAGCGCCATGCCTAGGGCGTGCCAGCTCTCAAAATGGTCCGGCTCCTGCGCGACGCAGCGCCGGTACAGGGCGATCGCCTCCGGCAGTTCGCCAAGGGCGACGTGCCCGCTGGCTTCATCGTAAAGTTCTTCGACGCTGGATGGCGTGTTGCTCATGCGCGTCGGTAGGCGGTGCCTCAGCCCAGCTTGGCGAAGGCGATGCGGGCGGCTTCGTGCTGTTTCTTGAACCAGGCCTGGAAGAGGCTCCTGCGCTCCTGATCAGAAATGGATTCCACCTGGCTCTTGCGCAGTTCCGCTGCGTCAGGGCGTTTGCGGAGTTCCTTGGCGCTGACGTAGACGAGCACGGTGGCTTTGCCGTTGTCCACATCCACGGCATGCGAAACGCTGCCGACAGCGGTCAGCGCAGCTTCTTGGGCAATGTAGAAGCTGTTGGGGACTTCCTGCGGTGGGTTGGCGATGTCGATGTCTGGAAGGGCCTCAAGGGTGAGCTTCTGTGCCTTCACCAGTTCGTCGATCTTCTTGCCCGCCTTCAAGCCTTCGCTCAAAGCCAGACGCGCTTCATTCACAGCCTTGGTGCGGGCTTCATCCGCCTTCTGTCCCAGCAGTACCTCTTTGATTTTGCCAGTCACCTCGGCCAGCGTCTGCTGCTTGGGCTCTTCAATCTGGGTGACGTCAAACACATACCAGCCCTTGATGCCTTCGACGGCTTCCGCAGGAGCTTTCGAATCCTTGGGGCGGGCGAAGATCTGTTCGACCAAGCCGCTTTCGGACTTGAGTGCGTCGGGCGGGCCGCCCTGAGCAAAAGCAGGGATGGTCTCGACTTTTTCCTTTGTCTGCTTGGCTGCATCGGCAAAGCTCTTGTGCTCCTTGACGGTGAGATCATTGAAGGCATTCACGCGCTGCACGACGGCGTTCTGCGCCTTCTGGCGCTCTTCCAGCGGCTTCTTTTCGAGGTCCTTGGCGTTTTCGAAGAAGACGAAGTTCACCGCGCGTTTTTCCACGGTCTTGTATTCCTCTTTCTTCTCTTCGTAGTACTTCTTGACCTCGTCATCGGTCACGGTGGCGGCCTTTTTGAAGGTCTCGGTTTCAAAGGTGATCTTGGAGCCTTTGAAGGTCTGATAGCTGCTGGCATACTGCTTCTCAGCGGCCAGCGGGGAGGCGGTGTAGTTCTTGGTCACCAGTTCCTGCAGCTTCCGCAAGCCGACGATGTCCTTCATGATGTCCAGCAGCGCCTCGCTGTCGAAACCCATGGAAGAGGCGAGCTGCTCCAGCATCTGGCCACGGGAGACGTCGAGCTTGCCGTTGTTTTGCAGGGCAGGGAGTTTGTCCAGTGCGGCACGAGCTTCCGCATTGCTGGGGCGGATGCCGAGTTCTTCCATCATATGACGTGCCACAAAGAAATTGGCAAAAGCGTCCAGACCGCCCGAGGAAGGGGTAATGCTCAGGATCGAGGAAAGCTCATCGGCCTGCAGGTAATACTGGGTGAACTGCACGGAGCGTTGCACACGCTGGACGTCAGCCACGGTGTAATCCTTGCCAAACACAGTGAGAGCCACGTCGGTGACGAGCATCTTCTTCTCATGGTTCGCGGTGGTCTGGGAAACTCCATAGTAAAACATGGAGATGATGATGGAGATCGTCAGGGTGATGAGGAAGGCACCACGGTGGCGGCGGAAAAATTCGAGCATGGGAAGTCAGGTCGGTTGAAGGGCGCGCAATAAGCCCCACCGCACCCCGGCAGCAACCGGAAAGTGGAGCTCACTCATCTGGCGCCTCTGGGAAACATTCGGCCTCATCCCTTGACATTGCAGGCACCCGGCACACTTCATGCGCTCCTATTTTCCGTTGATCGCCTGCCCTCATGCCCCAAGCTCCCACGAAACGCTACTGGACCGTTCGCTCCTCCTCCATCCATAACCGCGGCATTTTTGCCCGTTGTGACATTCCCAATGATGCGCCGATCATCGAATACATAGGTGAAAAAATCACCAAGGCGGAGTCCACCCGGCGTGGTGAGGCGCTGGTCGAGAAGTCCAAAAAGACCGGCGGCGCCGCCGTTTATGTGTTCACCCTGAACCAGCGCTACGACATCGATGGTGCCAAAGGGAAAAATCCTGCACGCTACATCAATCACTCCTGCGCCCCCAATTGCGAGGCCTACATCATCCGCGGCCGCATCTGGATCTACTCGTTGCGCGAGATCAAGGCCGGCGAGGAGCTGACCTACAATTACGGTTTTGACGTGGACACCTGGGACGAGCATCCCTGCCGCTGCGGCACAGACCGCTGTGTCGGCTTCATCGTGGAGGAAAAGCAGTGGCCGAAGCTGCTGAAGAGGATGGAGAAGGCTGAGCAAGATATCAAAAAGAAGAGGCTGAAGCTCGACGAGGCGAAGAACACAACAGCGCCTGCAAAGAAAACGTCAGCCAAAAAGACCTCAGTGAAGCAGACTTCGGCCAAAAAGCCGCTGACCAAGAAGAAAAAGAAAAGCGCCGCCTGACCACCCTCACACCCGCCTCGTCTCACGTTCTGTTGCGCGGGCGGCGGCACTGTTTTGAAAATGGGTGATGGCGGTGGCAAGTGCGTCGGCGGCATCGGCCTCCGGCGTTTCACGCAGGCGGAGCTGGGCGCGGATCATGAAGGCCACCTGGTCTTTCTGCGCTGCGCCACGCCCCACGGCGGCCTGTTTGATTTCTCGCGGGGCATATTCATAGATCGGCAGGCCGTGCTCGGCTGCGGCTATGAGGCAGGCTCCGCGTGCGGTGCCCAGCACGATGGCCGTCTTGTAGCTCTGCACGAAGATGGTGGATTCAATCGCACACACCGTGGGTGAATGCCGGGCGATGACTTCCATCAATCCGGCACGGATGGCGACGAGGCAGCCGGAGGGAAGCAGGGCCGGTTTGTTGTGAATGACGCCCCACTCAATCGCCCGCAATTGCCCGGCGGCGCATTCCACCACCGCCCAGCCCGTTTTCCGCAGCGCCGGGTCGATGGCCAGCACGCGCTCCACAGCGGGAGTCACGGTGGCAGCGTCGGAACTGCGGATGATGCGGGCCATCAGCGGCGTTTTTTAGGCCCGCTCTGGCCGAGGCGGAAGAGTTGGTCCACGGAAACGGTGCCCGATCCGAACAGGAGCAGCGTCACGGTGATGATCAGGTAGAGCCACGCAGCCTCCACTCGTGGGGAATCCGTGTTGTGCAGCACCACCAGTGTCGTGATGACCACCGGCAGAAAGATGAAGGCAAACAGCCGGGTTAAAAAGCCGATGATCCAGCTCAAAGCCACGGCGACGATGAGGAGGGCGACGACCGGGGCCAGCAGGTGGGCGTAGGGCATGCCCGCTTCATGAAATGCAGGGACCCAGGCCCAGGGCTTCTCCTGAAAGAAGAAATGATAGGCGTTTTGCACGGCATTGATGCCGTAGCGTGTCATGAGCAGCAATCCGGTCCCGATGCGGAGGATGGCGGCGGTTTGAAAAAGAGAACTCAGGGGGCTTTGTGCAGTGGCAGGACCACTGCCGGTGTATTCGAGCATGATGCGAAAATCAGATGTCGGGGGAAAGTGTGATGATGTCACCAGCCTGCGGCCTCCAGTTTTTATCTGCTGCTTCCAGTGAGGTGAAGAAGTGACGCTGGCCGTGACGTGAAATGTAGAAGCCGCGGGATGTGGAGCCGGGCTTGCGACCACCGGTGACGGTGACCGCCTGTCTCACGCTCATGTCTTTAAAGACCGGAATAAATTCAGGCTCCATCACATCGCCGTTGAGGGACATGACGGGAGTGTTTTCCACGGAGATGATTTGCACCGTGATCTCCCGGGTGTTGCGTCCGGCCAGCCGGAACACCGTGGCGATGGCCTCCGCCGCCTTGGGCAGAGTGAGGCCCCCGACACGAGCAGTGCCTACTTGGCCGAGCGGAAGCAGTCCTTCGGTGTTGATCATCTCAATGCCGCGGTAGATGCGGTCCGGGCTGCGTGTGCCTTCATAAATTTCGAGGCGCACGGTGTGGCCGAAGCCCAGGGTGCCGCGCGAATTGAACGGCACATCCGGATCTTCAGAATTCACCTTGTCCGTCTCAGACATGCCCGGGACGAGCTTGGCCACGGTGTTGCGGCTCGGCAGACCGGGCAGACCAATTTTTGGCAGCTTGGGCATCGGGGGAATGATGCTCTTGATCATGCCACAGGAGCAGAGCTGGAAGCTGGTGGCGGCAAAAAGAAGGGCAGTGAGGACACGCGACATGGGGAGCAAGAAACAGGTTTCATCATGATGGCGGCCCGTCGTGCGATGGCAAGAGGCTTTCGTCTTTGGCGTGATTACTTCCGGGCTGGCACGTTGGCTTTGCCCGGACGGGGAATCATGCACCCGTTTGGGTGACTTCCTCATAAACCCGCAGCGCTGCGGCCACGGAGGCCGGCCGGTTGGCGGGGACACGGTTGATGAGCCATTCGACCCACTTCACCGTGCGGGCGGGCAGGTCGGGCCGCAGGGTGCCCAGCGGCGGCGTTCGGGGGTGCAAATGGGCCGCCATCACCTGAGGCTTGGTCTCGCCGTCGAAGGGGAGCTTTTGCGTCAGCGCATAGTAATAAATGCAGCCCAGTGCATAGAGGTCCGTGCGCGCGTCCACGGGGGCGCGTTCAAACTGCTCCGGAGCCATGAAATGTATGGAGCCGAGTAGTCCTTCGCAGGCTTTTAGGTCTGGCTCTCCCGCCCCCGGGGTACTTTTCGCCAGCCCAAAATCCAAGATCTTCACCTGCAGTCGCCCGTCCGGCTGCCTGTAAATCATGAGGTTTCCGGGTTTCAGGTCCAGGTGCAGGATGCCCATCGCATGCACGGCGCTCATCCCGTCCAGCGTCTGGCGTACCAGGGCGTCAAAATCATCCGCCGTCAGGGCGCTGCGCAGGATGACTTCTTCCAAAGTCTCGCCTTCGGCCAGCTCCATCACGATGAATCCACCTTCGGTATCCACGCCGAAATCGTAAACGGCCACGACGTTCGGGTGCTGCACCTTCGACTGCTTCCGGGCCTCGCGGATCAGGGAGTCCACCGCAGTGCCGCAGCCACCCAGCTTGTCGGCCAGAATGCGTTTGATCGCCACCTCGCAGCCTCGCTGGGAGTCCCGTGCTCTGAAAACAGCCCCCAGGCCTCCTTCGGCGATGGGAGCCAGCAATTCATAGCGTTCGTTCATCAGGGAAGGGATGCTGACACTTTCAAGCTTTCACGCAATGAAACTTTAGCGCGTTTTACCAGCTGTGCTAAAATCGCGGTTTCCACCATGCAGCTGCTCCGCGTTCAAGACCTCAAAATTCACTTCCCCGTGCGCGGGGGCTGGTTTGGCCGTACCACGGATGTCATCAAGGCCGTGGACAAGGTCAGCTTCGAAGTGGAGGAGGGCAGCACCGTCGGTCTGGTGGGGGAGAGCGGCAGCGGCAAGTCCACCGTGGCCCGTGCCCTGCTCAAGCTGACCCCCGTCACATCGGGCAGCGTGAACTATCGCGGCATGGAAGTGCTGCCGATGTCTGAGAACGAGTTCCGCCCCTTGCGCAAAGAAATGCAGATGGTGTTTCAGGACCCCATCGGCTCGCTCAATCCGCGCATGACCGTCGAGTCCATTCTGGGCGAGCCGCTGCAGATCCACTTCAAGGAACTCTCCCGTGATCAGCGCCGTGAGGTCTCCGCCGGGCTGCTCAAAAAAGTCGGGCTGCCGGAAGACGCATTGCAGCGTTACCCGCATGAATTCAGCGGCGGCCAGCGCCAGCGCATCGGCATCGCACGCGCACTGGCGGTGAAGCCTCGCTTTCTCATCTGTGACGAGCCCGTCAGCGCCCTCGATGTCAGCGTGCAGGCTCAGATCCTCAATCTCCTCAAAGACATCCAGGCGGAGCTCGATCTCACGCTGCTCTTCATCGCGCATGATCTCGCCGTCGTCCGCCACATGAGTGATCACATCGTCGTCATGCATCACGGCAAGATCGTTGAGCAGGGGAACGCGGACGAGATTTGCGAGAACCCGCGTCACGACTACACCCAGAAGCTGCTCGAAGCTGTGCCTGTGCTCATTTAGCGCGAGTGGTTTCCGCTCTTCCCAATCTTTTATTGTTCTGATCCCATGACTCCTCTCTTCAAAAAGTTCCTCGGCATGAACTGGCCGCTGGTGCTGAACATCGCCGGCCTCATCGTCTTTGGGGTGTACGCCATCTTCAATGCCTCCGCCTACAAGGAGGAGGCTGAATTTGCCCTCAAGTGGCGTGACCAGATCCGCTGGGTCATGATCGGCCTGCCGTTTTTCTTTGCCGCCTCCTTGTTGGATTATAAATGGGTGCGCTGGGCCTGTGTCCCGATGTATCTGGCCGGCATCGCGGGCCTGGTGGCGGTGCTGGCCATCGGTGTGGAGATCGGTGGCAACAAGGCGTGGATTCGCGTGGGCGGCATGATGGTCCAGCCCTCGCAGTTTGCCATCATGTCCGGCATTCTCATCCTGGGCGTCATCTTTGGTGAACTGCCGCGCATGCTGCCGGTCTTTCGCCGTCCCTGGCTGCGCATTCTGGCGGCTGGTGCGGTGGCCGGCATTCCCGCGCTCATGGTCATCAAGGAAGACTTGGGCTCCGGTCTCGTCTGGGGCCCCGTGTTCCTTTCGATGATGCTCGTCGGCAGCATCCCCTTTCGCTACATGATCACCATGTTGCTCGGTGTCGCCAGCGTGGTGCCGCTGGTCTATGTCTTTGCACTCAAGCCCTACCAGCAGGCTCGTATCAATTCCACCTGGTACATGGCCACCAACCAGCTCGACAAGGTAGATCTACAAAACGAAGGCTGGGTGGCCAAGCACCTGCAGATTGCAGTTTCGACGGGAGGTCTGGAAGGCAAGGGGCCTGAATCCAAGAAGGTTCCTGATCAGGCCTCCATCCACCGCACTTTCTTCCCGCATGAATCCATCAATGACTTCATCTTCGGCGTCATTGCTGAGGAGTTTGGCTTCCGTGGCTCGGTGCTGCTGCTTGGCGGCATGCTTCTTCTGCTGCTGCAGAGCGTCTTTGTGGCCTTTTGTGCGCGCGATCAGCTCGGGCGGCTCATCGTCGTGGGCGTGGTGGCCATGTTCTTTGTCCACACCTTCCAGAATGCCGGGATGAATCTGGTCATGCTCCCCGTCATCGGGCTGCCCATGCCCTTCATCAGCTACGGTGGTACCTTTGTCGTCGTGACGCTCTTTCTCATGGGCATGGTCCAGAGCGTCTGGGTTCACCGCAACATCTCCGCCGTGAAGAAGAAACGCTCTGTGAACGGTGCCCGTGATGACGATGATGAGGATTGAGCCGTAGGCGCGATACTCCTGCCGTAGGTTGGGTGTGTTTGGTGTCGAGAATATACCAAAGCCCCGCAGACATCTTCACCAAACCGCCCGACTGCGAGGACTTTCGTACGCCGTGAGGCGAGCAGTAGGCTTGTAGACGGGCGGGCTTACGCCACACCCATCCTACGAAGCGGCTTGCTTCTTTGAGATCTGAAGGTGAAAGGGCCGCTCCTCCTCACACAATCTCCCAACCCTTGCGGTAATCGCGGCGCACCATCTTGTCAGCATCGGCGCTGTTTGGAATTTTCAGCGCAGGCGCATCCCAGATGAGGTTCTCATTCGGGAAGGCGCTGGCAAGGCAGCCCAGCAGCACCGCTTCCGTCAGCGGCCCAGCGTAGTCGAAGTTGGCGGAAGGCTTCTTGTCGCCTTTCAGGCAGCAGTCGAT
>JAPLUN010000537.1 GCA_026397715.1 Verrucomicrobiota bacterium | reverse complement strand
CGCCGCTACGGCACCGTGCCGCATGCCGGCTACGGCCTCGGCTTCGAGCGCCTGCTCATGTTTGTCACAGGAGTTCCCAACATCCGCGACGTCATTCCTTTTGCGCGCACGCCGGGGCATGCTGCTTATTGAGAAATGAAGAATACCAAATGCCAAATGACGAATGCTCCGAGCCAACTCTGGTTGCTGCTCGTGGTTGTGCTCCTGGCATTCGGCATTCCGCATTCATCATTGGCCCAGCAGGGGCTGAAGATTCAGTTGGTGTCAGAGCAGTCTGCCATCGTGCCCGGGCAGCCTTTCACGGTCGGTCTCTGGCTGGAGCATGATCGTGGCTCTCATACTTACTGGCGTTTTCCCGGCATCGTCGGGGTGCCCACGCAGATGAAGTGGAATTTGCCGCGTGGCTGGAAGGCGGGAGATCTCATCTATCCTGAGCCGGAGCGCACGCTGATGTTTCAGATCAAGGCGCAGGGCTTTGATCGTGATGTGATGCTGCGCACGGAGATCACGCCGCCTGCGAATTTGAAGGTAGGTGAATCCATCACGCTCAGCGGTCTCGCCTCATGGATGTGCTGTGGCAAAACCTGCCACCCGGGCTCGATGGAGCTCAGTCTGACGCTGCCTGTGGCTGCGACGGCTGAAGTGAATGCGAAGTGGCACAAGCTGCTGGATGCTGAGCGAGCACGTGCCGAACAGACCAGCAATGCCTGGACCTCCAGTGCCAGCGAGAAGGGCAATGCGATCACCCTCGTGCTCAAGCCTGCGAGTGCGGAGGCTCGAGTGAGTAAAAACCAGCGCGAGGCTGAGAAGATCATCGTCTTTACCGAAGATGGTTGGTTTGACTCGGACAAGCCGCAGACGGTTGTGCGCGATGCTGATGGCACTCTGACGATCACCCTCATCAAAGCGGACGCTTACATGGGCAACAAACCACCGAAGACGCTGCGTGTGATTTTGAGGAATGATGAGGGGTGGCTGCAGGGTGGCGGACTGAGGTGTCTGCAGATGGCGCCGAAGATTGTGCGTGGAGGTTAGCCCTCCGGCTTGACCGTGAACTGGGGCGTCTCGCCTATCTTCAGATCACGCGGCGGCAATAGCCTATTGATTGCGCCAAAGATAAAGGATGCGCCGGGAGGTGCTGGGGTGGGTGGAGTGGCGGTCGTTCACTTCGGCTTCGAGGTGGAAGAGGACGTGATCGGGCTGGGCTTCGATGAGGTGGACGAGGTCTGGCAGCAGACGTGGATCGTTGAGGACGTCCGGGAGTGAGACGGGGATTTTGGCGATGCGGCTGACGGCGGTCATTTCGGCCAGGGATTCTTTGAGGGCATCTTGGTCGGTGTTGTCGCTCTTGAAGGCGAACTGGAAGAAGCCTTTGAGGGAGGTCTCGTCATGCTGGGTGAGGCGGCGCTGGATGCCCTGCTCAAGCTGGGCGCGGGCCTGGGCGGACTGGACGCTGCCGAAGGGCATGGCGTCTTCGTATTCCTGAAGGAGCTGGGCGATGGGCACGCCTGTGTGGCGGAGCTTGGCCTCAAGAACGCGGGCGAGGAGGGCGTTGCGGGCTTCGTGCTCGATGCCGAGTTTGATTTCCGTGGTGAGGGCGGGGATGAGACCTGCGGCACGTGCGCCGTAGTCATCGCACAAAAACTCGACGAGGCGGATCTGTGTGACCCACGTTGAAAAGGCGACCCAGCGCGCAGCGCCGAGTGCGAGGATGGGCGCACCCCAGCGGATTTCGTTGTCCTGCAGCACTTGGGCGATGACGAGTGCGATCACGCCGGAAAGCAGTGCGTGAACGAGCATGCAGCGACTGGCGATGGGCGAGTAGGGAATGACGTGGCCGAGCTCGTGGCCAATGACGGATTCGAGCTCTTTTTCATCCAAGAGGTGAACGATGGAGCGGTTGAGCTGCACGCTGTTAAAGAGGTGCCAGCCGGGCAGGAGTTCCAGACGCATGGCGAAGGCGTTGACGTCTTTTTCCGGCGCGAGATAAACGGGGATGTGCTGGCCAGTGAGGCCGAGGCGCTCCTGCACACGGCGCACGGCGGCGATGAGCGAGTCGCGCGTGTGGATGCCGAGTTTGGCATCCGGGCGGATGTCTTCCAGACGTTTCCGATTGGCGAAGTATTGCGAGACGATGAAATCGAACAGGCCGAAGAAGGCGCAGGCAAAGAGAAGGATGAACTGCCAGCCGGGGATTTGATGCGGCTGGGACGCCCACCAGGCGATGCCGCCGAAGATGGCGACCAGTTCCAGGCCGAGCCACAGCATCGAGCGGGACTCGTTGGCCTGAAAACTTTGCAGCAGCGCCTCGCGTGTAGGTGTGACGAGACGGCGCGGCTTGGGCAGGACGCTCTCCATGCCGGTCAGGTGAGAGTTTGCAGGAAGCCGCGAATGAGTCCGAGGGAGGGCCGTGCGCGGGTCTGGTAGATGACTTTGCCCGGACCGGTGAAGCGGACGACGAAGCCTTCGCCAGAGAGAAAGGAGTCTTTGATCGACTTGGTGAGCACCACGGACTCGAAGGGCATGGTGTCAGTGAATGCGACTATGTTGCGATTGTCGAGCACGAAGCGCTCGCCCTCCACGAGGTTTTGCTCAACGATGCCGCCGTAGCTGGAGAGGAAGAGCAGGCCGGAGCCGACGGTCTTCAGGAAGAAGAGACCGCGCGTGGCGAGGACACCCTGCATGCCGGCATTGTGCAGATCAAAAGTGAGCTCGGGGGAGGAGGCCAGGAAGGCACCTCGTGCGAGTTTGAGGCCTGTTTCCGGCGTGACTTCGATGGCGCGAATGTCGCCCATCTGATCGGGGGCGAGCATGAGGTGCTGGTCGTCGCGCTTGGCCTTGTAAATGACGGTAAAGAAGTTTTCGCCACCGAAGAGGCTGCGCACACCACCGAGCATGCCCTTCTTGCCACCCATGTGGAGTCCGGCTTTAACGTCGATGTGAAAACCGGGCGTCATGGCCTGCATGCTGCCCGGTTGTGCGTGAATGCTCTCGCCCTCCGCCATGTCCAGACGCAAGGTCGAAAAGGCGGGTGCGTGAAGAACTGTGTGACGCATGGCTAGATGTCCGAGTCGGCCTGGCCGCTCATCTTCTTGCGCAGCAGATAACCGCCGATGCTGATGAGGATCAGGATGCCCAGGAAGATGAAGAGGGCGACCATGCGGCTGACGCCGAGGATGTCCTGAATGCCGGTGATGCAGATGTCATAGATGACGATCTGAATGAACCACCGAACGATGCCGCCCAATGCGCCACGAGCGAGAACAGGAGAAAATGTATTTTGATCCATGAGAGTTATGTAGAGCTATTTTCGGATCACACTTCAAGCTAAAAGGTGTGACCGTCTCAAAATTTACCTCGTTAGTTCGGCCAATCGTTGATGCGTGGCCCCTTACGACATTCATAATAGGAATGCGCTGGTGAATAGGGATGCTGCATAGATTCCTAGATCAGCGCAGGCTCAGTTTTTCTTCTTTCCCAGCCCTTGGTACACTCCGAAGTCGTTGAAGAAGAACTTCTTCGCGAGCCAGTACATCCAGTGCTTCTCGGGGATCTCCTCGCCTTCGCGCCATTGGCTGGTGCGTGGGGTCATGGATTCGAGCTCGGCCATGGCGGTCTGGCGGATGGTGGAGTCTTTGGCGGTGTGCTTGGTAACCACGGCTTTCACCAGGTCGGGGCGTTCGAGGACGATGCAGCCGCGGGTGTTGGCGGAGGCGATGTTGCGGAAGTCGCGGAGGAATTCGGATTTGGTGAAGACGTCGAAGAGGTCGTCATTGGTGCGCACGCTTTCCTTGGCGAACTGGATGATGGGGCAGGGCTCGATGGCGCCGGTGGGGCTGATGTGATGGCTGATGCCGTTGGCCATGGGGCAGAGGGCCTGGCCGTTGTGGTCGTAGTAGGCGTCCACGATAGCGATGGGCATCTTGGCGCGCATGTTGACGACGAATTTGCGCACCTGGGTGATCTGCTCGGGAGTAAGGGCGAGGTCGGCGCTGATCTTGGGGCCGACGGGGCGGTAGGTGTGATACCAGGCGTAGTGCACGCCCATGTCGATGAGGCGGCGCAGCCATCTCTCGGTGAGGAGGTCGTCGATGTTGGTTTTGCAGAGGCTGGTGGCTACGCCGGTGAGGACGCGGGCGTCCAGGCAGTTTTGCAGGCCGCGCAGGGTGCGGGTGAGCACGTCTTTGTTGCCACGGCGTTCGTTGCTGACGATCTCGGTTCCTTCAATGCTGACGAGCGGGGTGATGTTGCCGAGCTTGCGCATGGTTTCGGCGGCCTTGGCGGTGATCATCTGGCCGTTGGTGAAGACCTGGAAGAAGGCATCCGGGTGCATCGAGAGGAAGTCGAAGAGTTCGGGGTGCATGAAGGGCTCGCCACCGAGGATGCCGAAGAAGGAATTGCCGCGCCGTTTGGCGTCGTTCACGATCTTGTTGAGCTCATCGAGATTGAGCGACTCGCGCGGTTTGTCCACGTCCACCCAGCAGCCCTGGCAGCGGAGGTTGCAGGAGTTCAGGATGGAGATGTAGAAGAAGGGAGGGAAGTACTGGCCCTGCTTCATGCGCTGCTTGTGCAGCATGACGGAGCGCGCGCCCTTGTAGCCGAAATTCCAGCCGATTTTGGCTAGGCAGAGCGGATCGACGGTTTGCAGGATGCGGGAGGTGAGGGAAAGGAGCATGGGGGAGGCAGGGGCAGAGATGTCGTCAAGAGGTCACTACGGAAGAAAAGGTCAAGACATGAGGTGCAAAGTTCAAAGTTCCGGTGGCTTCCAGAATACGCTTCGTTAGTCTGAACGGGTGAGTTACCAAGTTTTTGCCCGCAAATATCGCCCCAAGACCTTCGCAGACGTCCTCGGTCAGGACCACGTCGTACGGACGCTGCGCAATGCCATCGCCCAGCAGCGGCTGGCGCATGCCTATTTGTTTGTGGGGCCGCGTGGCACGGGGAAGACCTCCACGGCGCGTATTTTTGCCAAGGCGCTGTGCGCCAAGAACGGGCCGAGCATTGACTTTGACCCTGAGGACGAGCTGAGCATCGAGATCGCCGAAGGGCGCTGCATGGACGTGCTGGAGATCGACGGTGCGAGCAACAACGGCGTGGAGCAGGTGCGCGAGCTGCGGGATAACGTGAAGTACGCCCCGTCGCGCTGCCGCTACAAGATCTACTACATTGACGAGGTGCACATGCTGACGACGGGGGCCTTCAATGCGCTGCTCAAGACGCTGGAAGAGCCGCCGGAGCACGTGAAGTTCATCTTTGCCACGACGGAGCCGAACAAGATCCTGCCTACGATCATCAGCCGCTGCCAGCGTTTTGACCTGAGGCGTATTCCGAATGCGGTGATCGCTAAGCACCTGCTGCACATCGCGAAGCTGGAGAATGTGAATCTGGACGAGAAGGCGGCCTATGCGATCGGCAAAGGGGCTGAAGGCGGGATGCGCGATGCGCAGTCCATGCTGGACCAGCTCGTGGCTTTCTGCGGTGGCAACATCACCGAGCAGGATGTGCTGGATGTGTTTGGTTTCACCTCGGGTGAGTCCGTGGCGGCACTGGCGCGGCACATTCTGGAAAGCGACACCGTGGGAGCCCTCCGCGCTGTGTATGAGCAGAACGAAGCTGGCAAGGAGCTGGGGCGTTTCTTGGGGGACCTGATCCAGCATTTCCGCACGCTGCTGGTGCAGCAGGCGGACCCTGAAGCTGCGGCGGAAGATTTGAGCCCGGAAGTGGCCGAGGAAGTCGTGGCGCAGGCGCAGATGGCGAGCACGGAGCAGCTGCTGCGTGTGGTGGATGGTCTGGCCGATGTGGATGCGCGCATGCGCTGGGCCAGCAACAAGCGCCTGCACTTTGAACTGGGCGTGATCGCCTCCGTTCAGAGCCTGAATGAAGTTTCGATCAGCGATGTCATTGACGCGCTGGATTCCGGCAGCGCAGAGGGTTTGACCCGGCCGGCACCGCGTGTGCAGGCGGCACCGCCGCTGGTGCGACGCGTGGCGGAGCCGGTGAAAGCTGCGCCAGCCTTTGTAGCTGCAAAGCCGCAGCCTGAGGTGCGTGAGGAGATCGCAGCGCCCGCTATGGTGCGGGCACCGGAGCCTGAGCCTGTGGTGAAGGCCGCGCCGGTCGTTAAGAGAGCACCGGAGCCTGTGACCGAGAAAGCGCCAGCGCCCGCACCGGCCCCCGTGGCGGCAGCAAAGGTCAAAGAGGCTTCTCCGGTGGATGAACCGGGAGAGCTGTTTAGCCAGGATGTTTTCTGGTCGAAGTTTGTTACGCAGGTGCAGGTGCGTCGCCCCTTGGCGATGTCATGGGTGCAGGCGGGTACACTCCTTGGTGTTGAGCGCAATACGATCAAGGTTGGCTTCCCACCGAGCGAGAGCTTTGCCCGCGACAGCCTGATGCGTCCCGCGCAGGTCAGCTTCTTGGAAGGTCTGGCACAGGAGATGACGAGGAAGGCGATGAAGTTCGAACTCGTCCTCGACCCGAACCTCAAAGCCCCCGTGTTTGCCGAGATTGATCTGGGACTGCTGAATGAGCCAGCCTCTGAGAGCAAACCGGCAGAAGCCCCCAAAGTGGAGGCGAAAGCAGCGGACAAAGCCGAGGCACCGAAGACCGCTGAGCTTGACATCCCTGCCTCAGCCGCCGCTCCCAAGCCCCCCGAGGATTTCTACAACGACCCGCTGATCCAGCAGGCGATGGTGAAGTTTAAGGCGAAGCTGGTGACTGCTGAGTAAGGAAAAGCTCGCATTGAGGAGCTTGCTGTCTTTGGATGGCGGACTTCTCACGCCATGACTTCCGAACCCACAGGCCATCCTCGCGGAATCTACACGCTGTTCTTCACGGAAATGTGGGAGCGGTTCAG
>JAPLUN010000665.1 GCA_026397715.1 Verrucomicrobiota bacterium | reverse complement strand
AAATGGGGCATGGTGGCTGCAGCCGTTTCCGTTTGCGCCATGAGCCTCTGGCTGATCTCGCATCCTGCTGGCAAGACCGGTGTGGAAGTCACTGCAGCCCCCGTCGTTCCTGAGAAGCCTTTTATTCCCAAACTGGACCTGAGCAACCTTCCCCTGGCACGTATGGCTGAGCATGATGACGCCACCATGGCCGACATGCTGATCCGCAGACATCTTGAGGTGCGCCCCGCCCTCGAAGGCAATGTATTGCCAGCGAATGGCTGGGAGCAGCCCTCACTGCGCAACGCCAAGCCCGCCATCCAGTCGGGTCTCGAGGGAATGCTGGGCAAATAGCCCGCTCCCGCACATGCAGGCCTCAGGCGGCCAACGGCCCCCCTGGCAGGCGAAAACTTCCCTTTGCCAGCAGGTCTACCCCGGCGTAAACCTCGCGCTGCTCATGGGAAACCGCCCTGACATTCGCCTAACCACCCGAATTAGTTTCGGACTCATCCGCGCCTGACGCCGCCGGAGGAGTCCGTTGTCATGCATGCCTGCGCTTAAAGCGCCCCCGGCATTCGGCGTCCCGGACCTCATGGCAACCGCCATCCCGGCCTGTTTTCTCATTGCACCCACCTTCCTTCTCTTCATTTCCCCTCCCCACATGTCTCCAGTTACCATCTATGACACCACCTTGCGTGACGGCACGCAGGGCACCGGCATCTCCTTCAGCACCCTCGATAAAATCCGCGTCGCGGAAAAGCTCGACGATTTTGGCGTTCACTACATCGAAGGCGGCTGGCCCGGCTCCAATCCCAAAGACGCCGCCTTTTTCGAAGAGGCCTCCAAGCGCCACTGGAAGACCGCGAAGATCACTGCCTTCGGCATGACCCGCCGTGGCAAAATGAAGGTCGAGGACGATCCGCAGGTCAAAATGCTGCTCGATGCCAAAACACCCGCCGTGACAATCGTCGGCAAGACCTGGGCGCTGCACGTCACCGAAGTTTTCCAGGTCACTCTGGAAGAGAACCTTGCCATGATCTCCGACACGGTGGCCTACTTGAAAAAGCATGGCCGCGAGGTGCTCTATGACGCCGAGCATTTCTTCGACAGCTTCAAGGAGGATCCGGAATACTCCCTCAAAACCATCAAGGCCGCCCAGGATGCCGGAGCAGATCTCATCGTGCTCTGTGAAACCAATGGCGGCGCGCTGCCTGAGTTCGTCGAAGACACGACCCGCAAAGTCATCGCCCATCTAGGCCGCCCCGTGGGCATCCACACGCACAACGACGGCGGTGTCGGCGTGGCCAACGCCCTTGCAGCAGTGCGCGCCGGCGCCTGCCAGGTGCAGGGCACGATCAATGGCTACGGCGAGAGCGTGGGGAACTGCAATCTCACCACCATCATGCCCAATCTGCAGATCAAGATGGGCATTGATCTCGGCATCGACCTCACCCGTTTGCGCGAGCTCGCCAACTTCGTGGATGAACTCGCCAACGTGCCCCATGACATCCGCGCCCCCTATGTGGGCGTGGCTGCATTCACGCACAAAGGCGGCCTGCATGTGCATGCCGTGCAGAAACTGGCCCGCACCTACGAACACGTGGACCCCACGCTCGTCGGCAACCAGCGCGTCATCACCATCTCAGACATGTCCGGCCAGTCCAACGTGCTGGTGAAGGCCGAGGGCATGGGCTTCAAATTCGCCAAGGGAGATGCCAGAGTGCAGACCATCCTCACCGAGGTGAAGCGCCTCGAAAGCGAAGGCTACGAATTCGAAGCTGCCGAGGCCTCCTTCGAGATGCTCATCCGCAAGCAGCTCGGCCAGCATCAGCCGGTGTTTAACCTGATCGAGTATCACTCCACACACCGTCATCATGGCGGCGAGCATGGTTTTGAAACCTGTGAAGCCACCATCAAACTCGAAGTCGGTGAGAGCCGTGTTTACACCGTGGATGAAGGCGACGGCCCGGTGAATGCTCTCGACAACGCACTGCGCAAAGCCCTCCTGCCCTTCTTCCCGGCGCTCAAGGACATGCGCCTGGCAGACTACAAGGTGCGCATCATCGACGGCGGCACCGGCACGGCGGCGAAGACCCGTGTGCTCATCACCAGCACCGACGGCAACGCCACCTGGGGCACCGTCGGAGTAAGCTGCAACATCATCGACGCGAGCTGGAAAGCCCTCGTCGATGGCATCGAATACTTCCTGCTCAAGCGCGCCTAAACCGCCTTCATGCCCGCTGCCTCCAGCACCGCCAGCAGATCTGGCGGCAGCGGCGCTTTGACAGTGAGCTGCTGACCCGATGCGGGATGCTTCAGGCCCAGTTCATGCGCATGCAGGAACAGCCGCTTGGCCAGGATGGTTTTGCGGTGTTTGCGGTTCAGGTCAAACGAGCCGTACACATCATCCCCCACCAGCGGAAGCTGCCTTGAAGCCGCCTGCACGCGGATCTGATGCGTCTTGCCGGTGATCAGCTCAACTTCCAGCAAGACCACGCGATTGAGCGCATTCGCCTCAAGCACCCGGTATTTCGCCTCTGCATTGGGACGCGCTCCATGGCGCACCGTCGTGCGCACCTGGTGTTTGGCGTGAGCTGTGATGAGATGATCCAGCCACACGCCTTCAGGCTTGGCAGCGCTGCCACTGCATAGGGCGAGGTATTTTTTCCTCACCAGCTCCGCTTCAAAGGCCGCACGACATGCAGCGGCTGTTTTTTCATCCTTGGCCCCCAGCAAGACACCCGAGGTGTCCTGATCCAGACGATGCAGCAGCCACACCAGCCCAGCCGCCGTTTTGAAACAGCGCTGGTCGTGATCATAGCTGCCCTCAAACGCCGCCATTTGCGGTTTGCCCGCCTTCGGGTTCGGGTGCGAGAGCACGCCATGTGGCTTGTTCACCACAATGAGGAAACGATCCTCATGAAGAATGTCGCAGCGGGTCATGGCGGAGGCGGGAGTCATTGGGGCTGATACTTCTGCACCAAATACTCTTCCAGCGCATCGTACCAGTTGCGAATCTCACCGCCCAGCAGGCTTTGCAGTTTCGCATTGCTCATCACGGTCATCAGCGGTCGTGGTGCCTTGAGTTGCGTAAGGCTGACAAGCTCGATGGGCTTCACGGTTGTTGTTTTGACAGGCATTTCCAGACGAGCGGCAATGGCGAGCGCGGCCTCAGCCCAGGAATGCCATGAAGCGACGCCGCTGTTGCACAGATGAAGCACGCCACCGGTTGTCGGATGCCGGACTATCAGTTGTTCGATCCAGCCGCAGATGTCAGCGTTGCTCGTCGGCACCGAAATTTTATCTGCCACAGCACTCAGGTCGTGAGTCTGCAGCGCACGCTGAATGATGCTGTCAGGATGGCTCGTCTTGTCGGGACCAAACAGCCACGAAACACGTGCCACGAGAGCGCCGGGAGATGCCTTCAGCACCGCCTGCTCTCCGGCAAGCTTGGTGCGGCCGTAAATGTTTGCCGGGACCGTCTCATCTGCTTCAAACCACAGATCTCGCTCCTTCCCGCTGAACACGTAATCAGTGCTGAAATGGATCATGCGTGCTCCACGTAGCTCACAGCATTCAGCTAGAATCTGGGGTGCCACCGCATTGGCCAGGAATGCGCGCTCCGGGTCGACTTCACAAACATCCGGGCTGGTCATGCCCGCGGCATTGAGCAGCACATCGAATTTCAGTGATGCGAGAGCCGCAGCGATGGTTTCTGGCCGCTCAAAATTCAGATCTGCACGACCCCATGACAGGGTTTCAAAACTGATGGCAAAGTGGCGGCGCAAAGCGCGGCCCAAGCCGCCGGTAGCGCCGAGAATGAGGATACGGGGGGCTGGCATGCCCCATGCTTGCCATGCCTCCCGTGCTTGCAAAGCCAAAAGGTATGTCCAAGGTGACTGCAGGACTGATCAAGGATGAATGAGTGAAGCACAGCCCAAAATTGTAATTATCGGCGCCGGCCTTGCGGGGCTGGCCTGTGCCCGTGTGCTGGCGGCGGCAGGTCGGCCCTTCACCCTTTTGGAGGCCTCCAATGCCGTTGGCGGCCGGGTGCGCACGGATGTGGTGGATGGCTTCCAGCTCGACCGTGGCTTCCAGATCTTCCTTCCGGCCTATCCTGAGGCCAAGCGAGTGCTGGACTATGAAGCCCTCGACCTGCGACCGATCTACCGTGGTGCGGATGTCTTCGTCAAGAATCGTTTCCACCGCTTGGCGGACCCTCTGGCCCATCCGCTCACGGCACTGAAAAACTTCAACGAAGCCATTGTCTCCCTGCGTGACAAATGGACCACGCTGCTGCTGCGCAAGGAAGTTTTCGGCCTGCGCGAACCTCCTGCCGAGCTCCCAGAAATGGAAACGGAGGACTACCTGCGCGACTTCGGCTTTTCTGAAAACATGATCGACCGCTTCTTCCGCCCGTTTTTTGGCGGGGTCTTTCTGGAAAAGGATCTGCGCACCAGCGCACGCATGATGCTGTTTTTATTTGCCATGTTTGACCGGGCGGGCAGTGCGGTGCCAGCACGTGGTATGCAGGCGATCCCGAATCAGCTCGCTTTGGCTCTGCCCCCGGGAAGCCTGCGGCTGAACGCTCCGGTGGCCGCCGTGCGCGCCGGTGAGGTCACCCTGGACACAGGAGAAGTGCTGCACGCAGACCATGTCATCGTGGCGGTCAGTGAAGAGGTGGCGCATCGGCTCTTACCTCCAGTGGAAAACACCACTCTCCTTCCCAGCCGCTCCACCACCTGCATGTATTTTGCCACGGATGATCTGCCGCCGGGCGATGCCATATTGCACCTCGACGGGGATGGCCGAGGTCCGGTCAACAGCATCCTCGCGCTCTCTCGCGTCTCACCGCACTATGCGCCACCCGGACAGCATCTCATCTCCGCTTCTATCATTGGAGCCCCATCCAGCACAGAATTGGAGCAGGTCGTACGCGAGCAAATGCGCAGCTGGTTCGGAGAGGCCGTCGTCTCCAAATGGCGGCACCTGCGCACCTACCAGATTCGTCATGCGCAGCCGGAGAGCAGACAGCTGCGCCTCGGTGATCGTCCGCTTGCCAGTGTGATCCAGCCCGGTCTCTACCGCTGTGGAGACTGGTGTGAGCAGGTCTCAATCAACGGCGCACTTCTCAGCGGCCGTCGATGCGGAACGGCGGTAATGAAAGCGTTGGGAGAACCGAGCTCGGATTAGGTGTGGCCGGAGCGGACTCCGTGGGCAGCGTAAACGGGTTTATCGTGGCCGGGGCGCTGTTGAGCCTCACCTCCACTTTCGTCACGCCAAACTTGTCGGGCTTCTTCTCGGCAATCGCACGCAATTCCTGCGCCACACCCTCGATGTCCGCCCGGTTATTGAGGTCTCGAATGGTCACGGTGGTGAAGCCCGGCCCCGCCTGCACTTCGATCTTGCTTGCGGGCACACCCATGTCCACGTGAATGAGTTTCTCCCAGGCACTGGCATGCCACAGGTCTGGCAGTGTGATGAGCCCGACTTTGTGATAACGCGCCTCCTCCTCTGAGTTCGATTCAGGTGTGGTGGTGGCCTGCTTGTGCTGGCAGGCTACGAGACAGGTGAGGGAGACGAGGAGGAAAAAGCGGGGGATCACAGTTTGATAAAAGCCTTCTGTTTATACAGCCACCAGCAGATCAGCCAAAGCACAAAAAGCACTCCACAACGCTCGATGACCGGTGTCCAGTAGGCCGGGAAAGCCGTCTCAGGCAGGTGCTTGTGCAGATTCTCGGTGATCCACCCCGCACAAAGGCTGTGCAGCAGATAAATCACGATGCTGTTCATGCCCACGACCACCAGCGGGAAAACCAGCCGCCTCATGCCGAGGATCTCCACCAGCCAGTAAAAAATCGAAAGCAGGATGAGCACCCAGCCGCCGCTCAGCACAGCCCAGGAGGGCGTCCAGATGCGCTTCACCACCGGCAGCAGCGTGTACTGATCGAGCTGCGCACCCACCACAGGCAGGATCTTGAGATCAAGCGCCGTGCCTGCCACCACCAGCAGGATGCCAGTGACCAGCAGTGTGACGCACCTTGCCTTGTCCGTTTTCCGGCTGTTCATCAGGAAGCCGCCTGTGAGAGCACCACCGAGCATCGTGGCAAGCGCAGGGACGCAGTTGAGCGTTTGATAGCCACCATTCGTATACTGGTATGGATGCGCCTGCGGCAGGAGATTTAGCCACCAGCGGTCAAAGGCGGCAGCGGCATTGGTGTGGATGTTCCAATGCCCGGCAAAACCTGGCAGGATCCCATGCGCCGAGTCCTTCATGCCCGCGATGGCGGCGAGTTCCTGCGGCGTCGGCAGTGGATGGTTGACGAAGAACCAGGTGTAACCCGCCAGGATCAGAATGATGCCGGACATGATGTATTCCCAACCCATGCGTGAAAGGAGAAAGAGCACGAAATAGCCGAGGCCGATCTGCGCCAGCACATTGGTAAAGAGAAACACCGTGTGCTTGTCTCCGGAACGCGTGGCCAGCATCACCCCAAGCGCCACCAGCAAGATGGAGCGTGAGAGCGCATGCCAAGCCATGCCAAAGAATGACTGCCCGTGCTCACGCCTCTTCGCATACGAAAACGGCACCGCCATGCCCACCATGAACATGAAGCTCGGCTGGATCAGATCCCACAAGGAGCAGCCCTGCCAGTCCTGATGAGCGAACTGCGGTTTGATGAACTCCCAAACGGAGCCTGGATGCGCCGCCGCCATCTGCGCTATGCCAAAGCCCCCGGAGGCCATCAGCAGCATGATGAACCCTCGAAAAGCATCGAGGGACAGAAGACGTTGGTTGGAAGTGGTCGGGTTCATGGAGCAACCACAAACGCCACTCGTGCAGGCCTGCTATCGAAAGCAGTGAAGGTTATGCTCAGGCAGCCTTGAGAACCTCGTGCGTGTGGATGGCAGGATTGACAATGTCACGCACGAACTGAGCCGGCTCAGCACCTTCACCAAAGACATAGATGCGGGTCCGCAGGGTGAGCTTTTTGATCTCAAAACCCGGATTCTCGGTGCTGCGGTAATAATTGAGGATCATTTCTTTTTCCAGATCCAGCGCCGCGCCTTTCATTCCGTATTCCAGCACAAAGGCGGCTTTTTCAAATGCAGGCTGGCCGCCGATGCGGGCCTCCTGGCTGATGGAATCGATCAAAACCTTGTCCACAAAAGCCTTCAGCGCCGCCTCATCCCCCTCGAATTCGATCTTGTACACCCGCCCCTCGCGATATTTCAGCGGTAGCGGATGCGGAGCGTACAGCAGCTTGTGGCAGTCGCTTTCAGTGTCGAATTTACCGAGGATTTCAAAAATTTGGGTCACGAGGGTGGCGGGGATGGTTGCCAGCCTTCCTAGCAAGAACGCCCGCCCGCGCAAGCTCGCAGCGACCTGCCGTGAATCCCTCTTGCCTCCCCTGCCCCGGCCTGCTAGAACTGCACTGTTATGCCACGTATTCAATTCACCACTCCTGACGGTGCCTCCGGCGCCCTCGAACTCGACGCCGAACGCATGTCCGTGGGGCGTGCTGATGACAACCAACTCATCATCGCTGACGATTCCGTGTCCAGTCACCATGGTGAGTTCACCTTCGACGGCAGCAGCTGGACGCTCACCGACCTCGGTTCCACCAACGGCACCAAAATCGGCGGATCCCGCGTCGAAACCGTCAATCTCGCCTCTGGAGCTGCGTTTCAGCTCGGCAACGTGAACTGCGTTTTCCTCGGCGATGGCGAAGAAGAAGCCTATTCCGCCCCGACCGTCACCGTTTCCACTCCCTCCAGCGGCTATGGCAGCCTCCCCTACAATGGTCGTATGCGCACCGGCTTTGGCCCGAAGGTGAAGCAAAAAAATCCCGGCGGCGCTTTGGTGACCCTGCTCGGACTAGCGGGCATACTGGCCTGCGGTGCCGCCATTTATTTCGCCAATCAAATGGGAGCCTGAGACTGCCAAAATAGCACGCGCTTGCGAACCTGGCTCCCGTACGGAGCACTCCAGCGGTCCTTCCGACTGCCATGGTACGGTCTGCGCGTCATGAAAAACAACCCCCTTGCGGCTCCCCCATGCCGCCATCCCAAGAAAAGAATCCATGTCTAATACAATCATTGTCGGTGCCCAGTGGGGCGACGAAGGAAAAGGTAAAATCGTTGATTACCTCACAGAGAACACAGACGTCGTCGTCCGCGCCGCCGGTGGCAACAACGCCGGCCACACCGTCATCAGCAACGGCACCAAGTACATCCTTCACCTGATCCCTTCCGGCATTCTCTGGAAAGATAAAATTTGCGTCATCGGCAACGGCGTCGTCATGGACCCTACCGGTCTGCTCGCCGAAATGGCCAAGCTGCGCGGCCAGGGCGTGACCATCACCCCGGAAAATCTCCTCATCAGCGAAACCGCCCACCTGGTGATGCCCTACCACCGCGGCCTGGACAAGGCACGTGAGGCCAAGCGTGGCGACAAAAAGATCGGCACCACCGGTCGCGGCATCGGCCCCGCCTATGCTGACAAAGTCGAGCGCGACGGCCTGCGCACCATTTTGATGACGCAGCCGGAAATCTTCGAAGAGGAACTCCGCGACCGCCTCGCCCGTCACAATGCCACCTTCGCGGAACTCGGAGTCGAACTCGTCCCGGTCGAAGAAACCGTGAAGGAAATGCTCGAAGCCGCCAAAACGCTGGCCCCGCACATCACCAACACCACGGTGTATCTCCACGAGGCGATCAAAGCCGGCAAGAACCTGCTGTTTGAAGGAGCCCAGGGCACCTACCTCGACATCGACCACGGCACCTATCCCTTCGTCACTTCGTCCAACACCACCTCCGGCGGCGCCTGCACGGGCTCCGGCGTCCCTCCACGCATGATCGACAAGGTCGTGGCCGTGGGCAAAGCCTACACCACGCGCGTCGGCAGCGGCCCCTTCGTCACCGAAAATGACGCCATCGGCGACATGCTTCACAACATGGGCCGTGAATTCGGCGCCACCACCGGCCGCGCCCGCCGCTGCGGCTGGCTGGACTCCGTCCTCGTGCGCTACGCCGTCATGATCAACGGGGCAGACGAACTCGCCATCACCAACCTCGATGGATTGGATGGTCTGGACACCATCCAGATCTGCACCGCCTACACCCTGCGTGGCAAGACCATCCACTACCCGCCGAGCACCGCCGCCGATCTGGCCGCCTGTGTCCCTGTTTACGAAACCCACCAGGGCTGGAAGCAGGATCTCAGCGGCATCCGGAACTTCGCCGACCTCCCTCCGCTGGCCAAAGCCTACCTCAAACGCCTCGAAGAGCTGACCGGAGCTCGCGTCAGCCTCGTCGGCATCGGCCCGGACCGCGAGCAGACTCTCGTCGCTTGAGGTCACATTCCATTTGACGCAAGCCATCATTCCCCTACTTTCCCTGCCCTTTTCCCAAACCACCCAGACCCGTTTATGACCGAAATTCAGATCCGTAAAGGCGAGCCCGTTGACCGCGCTCTCAAACGTCTCAAGACCCGCCTCGAAATGGACGGCATCCTCGAAGAAGTCCGCCGCCTGCGTGCGCACGAGACTCCCAAAGAACGCACCAAGCGCAAAGCCCGTGCTTCCGCCAAGCGTGGCAAGATCCGTTATCGCTTCACCCTGCCAAAGGCCCCCGGCGCTCCCGAGGCTCCTGTCTCCGCCGCGTAATTCGGCTCAGGGAAAAGACCAATTTAAAGGGCGGGTTCATCCCCGCCCTTTTTTGTGCCCGCATTGCTCGGACATCTTGCAGAGAGCACGGCGACGGCGGTCAAACCGAAGGCAATATCGCAAAGACGAGATGCACATGGCCCCCACCGCTCAGTTCCTTCTGTTCATCGGGTGGCATTGCTGTTAATTCCTGACATCTACTTTTTTGACCTCATGAAACTCAAGCTCGACCTCGATGATTTCCGCGTGCCAGACGGCAAACCCTTTCGCATCAAGAAGGCGAAGACGAAGGTGAAGGATCTGTACAAGGACGATGCGCACTATGAATCCCTCATCGCCGAGTTCCGCACGGAGATCGACGACCTGCAGCAGAAGATGTATGCGCAGGACCGGCAGGCGCTGCTGCTGGTGTTTCAGGCGATGGACGCTGCCGGCAAGGACAGCACGATCAAGCACGTGATGAGCGGGGTGAACACGCAAGGCGTGGAGGTGCATGCTTTCAAACGACCCACAGCGGACGAACTGGACCATGACTTCATGTGGCGCCACACGCGCGCGATGCCCCCGCGCGGGCGGATCGGCATTTTCAACCGTAGCTATTATGAGGAGGTGCTCATCTGCCGCGTTCATCCTGAGATCGTGACCAAGGTGCAGCGCCTGCCCGCACAAACGACGAAGAACATCGACAAGCTTTTCGCCGACCGGCTCAAGGACATCCGCAACTACGAGGCCTACTGCCACCGCAACGGCATCTTGATACTGAAGTTCTTCCTCAATGTATCGAAGGACGAGCAGAAGAAACGGTTCCTGGCGCGCATCAACACGCCCAGCAAAAACTGGAAATTTGAAGAAGGCGACGTGGGCGAGCGCGGCCATTGGAAGGAATACATGGAGGCCTACGAAGACGCCATCCGCACCACCGCCACCGAAGAATGCCCTTGGTATGTCATCCCAGCGGATGACAAGAAGAACATGCGCCTGATCGTCAGCGCCGCGATCTTGAATGAGATGAAGAGCATGAAGCTGAAGTATCCCGAACTGCCGCCGGAACAGACGAAACACCTGCAGGCGGCCAAAAAGATGCTGCTCTCGGAGTAGTGTGATTATTTCAGGCTTCGCAGCCAGGCAACGAGGTCGAGGAGATCGGCTTCAGGCATGGTTTGATCAAGGCCTTGGGGCATGAGGCTGCTGATCAGGGTGGTGTCGCCGGCGATGGTCTGATGCGCGATGGTCTTTTCCTGGCCGGCGATGTCGATGAGGAGCAGGCCTTCGGCGGTGTGGGATTTGATGACGCCTAAAGTCTGCTGACCGTCGCTGGTTTCGATGACGTGGGCTTCGTAATCGCGCGCAAGGGTGTTGCTGGGAAAGAGGATGCTTTCGAGCAGATCGCGCTCGGTGCGAATGGCGCCGATGTGGGAGAGATCGGGACCGATGGGACGACCGGCGGAACCGATCTTATGGCAGGCGATGCAGGTCCCCTTCCCCATCTCGAAGTTCTTTTTGCCATTCACCGCATTGCCACTGGCGATGACCTTGTCAGCCAACGGGCCGAGCTGACGCTTCTTGACTTCGGAGGCGGCGACGGCGGTGTTACAAGCTGGCAGGATGATGGTTTCAAAAATGTCAGGCGGCAGATCGCTAAACGCGGTGCGGTAAACACTTTCCTGCTGGCTGGCGATGACAGGATTTTTGGCAATTTCACGCGCGAGCGCACTGCCGACTTCAGGGTCTTTCGATTTGCGCACAATGGCCAGCAGCGTTTTGAGCTCCACCGGTCCAAGCGTGGCAAAGAGCGGTGCAAGTTCGAGGAGCTGTGGCTTTGCCAGAGGGGCGCTTGCGATCATGCCAGCGGCCTGAATCTTCGCGGCGGAAGAAGAGGCGGCATCGGCGAGCACGCCCATGACCATCGTGAACGTTTCGCCTGTGAGTTTGACGGACTTGGCCGAGTCGAGGGCTTTGAGGCGAATGGCAAGCGGACGCTTGGTGTCATTGGCGATGGTTTGGAGAGCGGCGTCAAAGTGTGGCGTTTTTAGTTTCTTGATCGCGTCGAAAACGAGCGGCGTGGGGGATTCAGCGAGGATTTTGTCGAGAGCGGGAAGCCAAGCCTCGTCGGTAATGCCCGAGGTTTGGGTGGCGAGGATGCTCAAAGCCGCCATGCGGACATCCACCACGCCATGACCGAGCATGGCAGTCATGAGCGACTGCGCGGATGGCTTCACGAGGTGTCCGGAAATGACCTGTTTGATAAATGCCACTTTTCCTTGTGTGATGTCGGATGCTTTGAGCCATTCCGTGAAAGCCGCAGCTGCTATTTGGTCGCCATCAGGCATCACTTCGAGCGATCTCCGGATTGCATCAGCCAGCGGGGGCGACATTTCAGGAACGAGACGAGGAAGCGCGTGCTCGATAGTGCTGGCAAAGCTCTTTTCGGAACCATGACGGGCTAATTCAACCAACAGCCAGCGGCTCATATATCGGTCTGAGACAGGACCACTGTGAAAGGGGGGCTTCATTTGACGACGCGCATAAATTAAAAGGTGCTCAGATGAAGGATCGAGCTCCTGGTCTAGCAACTGTACCAGCACGCTCATAACCTCACCTTCCTGCGGCCGATTTTTCGCAGTCCATTCCAAGGCCTGACGCCGTGCGTGCTCATCATTCGACTTCAGCGCTACGATTTGCGATTGGAGATCGGCTTTGCGGACAGAGTCATTCGTGTTCTGGATGGCGAGCTGCGGCTTCTTCGGCTTGATGCGATAAACCGCGCCCAGCAGATCGGACTTTGCCATGAGGCTGGAGGGGCAGCCGATGCGGAACCAGCCGCCGGTGTCGATGAGGAGGAGGGAGCCGTCGCGGGGGTCTTCCATGCCATCGGTGAGGTGGATGTCGGGATTGTAGAGGCGAAGGAATTCGTTTTCGACAGCTTTGTAGGTGCTGCCACTGGGAGTGAGCTCCATGCGGACGAGGCGCTGGGTGTTGAAGTGGGTGACCATGAACTGCTGAGCGTTCTGGTTCTTCGCCGGATAGTTCTTCCAAAAGCAGCAGCCGCTGACGGCGACGTGACCGAAGTTGTACATGACGGGCATGGTTTCGAGGGTGCGCGTCAGATGGGCGATGGCTTTGAGCTGATCGCTGCGCTCATAGACGCCGCCGTAGAGCCAATGGATGATGGTGTCGCCACGGGGCTGGGTGTAGTAGAGGTTTTGCACGCCGATGATGTCTCCGTCACGAGTGAAATCGACTTCGACGGGATTGTCACCGCAGCCGAGGGAGTGCCAGGCGACGTCGCTGCCGTCGGGTTTGCAGCTCCAGATGCCGCAGGCGAGTGATTCATCCACCAGCGTGCCGTCCTTCCGCGCGACCTTGTGACCTTTGCGACCATGGCACCAGTAGAGTCGGCCATTGGGATGCAGGAAGGGGCCGTGGATGTCGGCGGCGTTGCCGGTGTAGTCGAACCCGCCGACGATCATCTCGCGCTGGTCGGCGACGCCATCATTGTCAGTGTCGGTCAGCTTCCAGATGCCGGGCGGTGAGCCTACGTAGAGGCTGCCGTTCAACCAGCAGGCGCCTTGGGGAAAGGTCATTTTATCGGCGAAGACGGTGCTCTTGTCGAAGCTGCCGTCCTTGTCGGTGTCTTCGAGCATGAGGACGCGGTTTGGCGGATTTGCTTCGAGCTGTGCCTTGTTCCAGTTCACGCCGACGGCATCGCCAACGAATAGACGTCCTTTGTCATCGAGGCAGCCCATGATGGGATGCGTGACGAGGGGTGACGCAGCGGCGACTTCAAGAGTGTAGCCGTCAGGTAGATCGTGCTTCGGGAGCGGGAGCGATGCCTTGCCGGTAATGACGCCGGGGCGCTTGCCACTTTCGGGGATGGTGCTGCCTTTATCCGGAGGAAGATCGGCGGCGAAAACGGGGATGGCAAGGAGGAGAAGCAACTGGCGCATGATGGGATTCATACGTTG
>JAPLUN010000548.1 GCA_026397715.1 Verrucomicrobiota bacterium | reverse complement strand
CCACGCGTGGCCCGGAAAAACAGATACCCATGATACGCCAGGGCGGCGAGGATCAAAATCTCCACGCCGTCGCGCCAGTGTGCTGTCAAAAAGTTCCACATGCCGTTCGCTCCGTCCTGCTCGGTGAAACTATCGCACGGGGTGAATTGTTTCTCAAAAGAAGAATCGTTTTGGCCTGTGATTCACGGCAGCTAGGATGCCCCCACATGCCACGCACCAGCCCCAGCGCCGCCCCCACGCCAAAACAGAGCGATCTGTTTGGCGCGCCTGGGGTTGAGGCACCCGCTCCACAGGCATCCGTGCAAATTGCCCGCGTGCAGCTGGAAGGTGCCGCCGCCATGGAGCTCGACTACGCCATTCCAGAGAACCTTTCAGGCGAGATCGTTGTGGGCTCGCGCGTCATGGTCCCCCTGCAAAACAGGCGGATGAATGCGGTGGTGCTTGAGCTGCTGAATGAGTCACCTCATCGCGGCCGGCTCAAGGAGATCGCCTCCATCGTGGCCAAGCGGCCCATGTTCACCCCCGGACTGCTCAAACTCGCACGCTGGATCGCGGAGTACTACCTCGTCTCCGTCCACACCGTGCTGCGCACCATGCTCCCGCAAGCGGTGCGGGACAAACCGGGCAGTTTCGTGATGGACAGCCATCTCAAACTCTTGCGCGAACCACCACAGGACGAATTCGAAAAACTGCGGCACAAGGCGCCGATGCAGGCGCGCGTGCTCGACATCCTGCGCAGTTGCAAAGGCGAGGCGACTCTCAGCCAGATCCGCAAGGACGTGCCCCGCGCCGCCTCCATTCTCCCCTCCCTGATCAAAGCAGGCTGGATCACCCGCAGCGAAGTTCGCGTGGAACGCGATCCGTTCCACGACGAAGCCTTCCTGCCCAGCCAGGCGCTGACATTCACCGATGAACAGCAGGCCGCCTACACCCGCGTCGCCGCAGCCATCGACTCCACAGAGCAGACCAAACCCATCCTGCTGCATGGCATCACCGGCAGCGGCAAGACCGAAGTCTATCTCCAGGCCATCGCCCGTGTGATCGAGCGCGGCGGTACCGCACTCGTACTGGTCCCGGAAATCGCGCTGACTCCTCAGACCATCGAGCGCTTCAAGGCCCGCTTTTCCGAACGCAGCGATCGCATCGCCGTCCTTCACAGTCATTTGAGCGACGGCGAACGCCACGACGAGTGGTACAAGATTCACGAAGACCGTGCCGACATCGTGATCGGCGCCCGCAGCGCGATTTTCGCCCCATTGGAACGCCTCGGCATCATCATTGTTGACGAGGAGCATGAGCCTTCATTCAAGCAGGACGAAAAACCACGCTACCATGCGCGGGATGTCGCCGTGGTGCGTGGCAGCATCGAAAAATGCGTCGTCCTGCTCGGCAGCGCCACGCCGAGCCTCGAATCCTTCGAAAATGCCACGAGTGGAAAATACGAACTGCTGAAGCTTTTGAGCCGAACGGACGGCCGCACACTCCCGCTGATCCGCATCGTCGATATGCGCATGGAACGGCGCAAGGGCACCGGCACCAGCGTGGCAAATACCGGCATCCTCTCTGAAAAGCTCCGCGCCGCGATCACCTCACGCCTGGAAAAAAAAGAGCAGACCATCCTGTTTTTGAACCGTCGTGGGTTCAACACCTCTCTCGCCTGTCTCGCCTGCGGTGAGACCGTGCAGTGCCAGGACTGCAGCATTCCCATGACGTTGCACAAGCACGAGAACCGCCTCGTCTGTCACGTCTGCGGTTCGCGGAGGCTGCCGCCTTCCAAATGCCCCTCCTGCCAGGAGCCCGGCCTGAAATTCGCCGGTTATGGCACCGAACGCGTCGAAACCGTGGTGCGTGAAGTGTTCCCCCACGCTCGCATCGCCCGCGTGGATACGGACACCATCCAGCGCAAAAACCAGCTCCGCGACCTTCTGCGGGATTTCCGCGCGCAGAAAATCGATCTCATCATCGGCACGCAGATGATCGCCAAGGGCCTCGATTTCCCCAATGTCACGCTCGTCGGAGTCCTGAATGCCGATCTCGCGCTCAATCTTCCGGATTTCCGCGCGGCGGAACGCACCCTTCAGCTCCTCGTTCAGGTCGCCGGCCGCGCCGGTCGCGGCGAGGTCAAAGGAGAAGTCGTGGTGCAAACCCACGCACCGCACAGCCCGGCGGTGCAGTTTTCCCGTCACAACGACTTCGAGGGCTTCGCCCAGCAGGAATTGGAGCAGCGCCGCGCCTTTCATTACCCGCCGTACACCCACGTCGTCATCCTCGCCAGCCGGGGAAAACACCAGGCCATGGCCGAATTTGCCCTCCAAACGCTTCACAAGCGCCTCCTGGAGGGCCTGTCCGAAGACGTCCTCATGGGCGAGCCCGCCCCCTGCGCCATGGCGAAGGCGCACGGGCAGTTTCGTTACCAGCTCCTGCTCCGGGCGGCCAAAATCCGCCCCCTCTGCCGCCACATCCAGCAGGTCCTGCAGGCCACCAGCCTCCCCCAAGACGTCATTGTAACCTGGGATGTCGATCCCGTATCACTTTTGTAAATTATCCTTTGTCGATTCGAAGAATCGAAGGGAACGTTGACATCAAGCGTCCCGATTCAATATTCCCCCCCTACATGACGACAGAGAAACGCACCTCATGCCTCCGCCTCGGATGTTTAGCCATCCTGGCCTTTGCGCTCTCTGCCTGTTCGAGCACGACGAAAGGTCCGGGCGGACAGATCTCCAAGGTGAAGTATTACCACCTGATGCCGTTCTTCACGCCGCAGACGACGAACCAGACCATTCTGTTTGAGCGCCAGCACTTCATTTACGGCGCAGTGACCAAGAAGGAGATCGTTGACCGCTTCGGCCACTACTACGCCTTTTTCTGGAAGACCACTGACCGCACCGGTACGGTGACGGTCAAATTCGAATACCAGCAGGCAAAGTCAGGCCTCAGCAAACGTGTTCAAGAACAGGTCGTCGATGACATTCACCGCAGCAACGTTTCCAAGTTCCAGGTCGTCGGCCAAGAATACCAAAAAAGTGGCCGGGTAATCGCATGGCGCATTAGCATTTTGCGCGGCAAGGAAGAATTGGTCAGCCAGCAATCCGCGCTCTGGAACTAACTCAGCAACGCATGACTCCTCCCACTCATATTCTTGTTGGCACCATCGGCCGCGTTTTCTGGATGAGGGTGGACGGACGAGGCACCTTTCAAAACAGCCTGCAGGCCAAGAAGGCGCTTCAACGCGTGGTTTCTCAGGGCATGCGCAATCTCGTCGTCGATCTCGAGCGCTGTCCCATGATGGACTCCACCTTTCTCGGCATGCTCACCGGTGCAGCCCTGAACCTCCGTGAATCCGGTGGCGGCTCCTTGAGCGTCGTCAACGCCAACCAGCGCAATCTGCAACTGCTCACCAGCCTCGGACTGGACCACATTTTGGAGCTCGACCGTGACGGCAAGCTCTGGGAAGCCGAACGCAAGGAAGTCTGCGACGCTCTGCAGAACTGCGGCGAATCCACCGCCGAATGCAAAGAAGTGCAGACCCAGCACGTGCTCTCCGCTCATCAGGCCCTCGCTGATGTGAGCGACGCCAACGAAAGCCGTTTTCACGATGTGATCGAATTTTTGGAAAAAGAGCTGGAGGCTGGCACATCTGCTGTTCCTGCCTAGGCGCCACCCGGATGAGCCGGGCCGCCTCCTACACCCATGATCATCGCTCTTCTCGTCCTGATCGTACTGCTGATGACGGCGGGACTGGTAATGCTGGCAAAAATTGCACGTCAGCAAAAGCACGCCATCGCGGCGCTCCGGGCCGAGGAGGAGGCCATCGTGGCCGAAGAACGCCGCATGTTTCACTATCTGCACGATCTAGGCGAGGCCATCTGGCGCGATGACCAGCAGGCTTCGCAGAAACGGTGCAGTCCGGTCTGCTCGGCAGCGTGTTCATGCAGCAAAAAACCGAATTGCTGCCGGATCTCGGCACGGACAAACGCCTCGGCCAGCACTTGGTGCCTTCCCAGCAGCACGTCACCGCCATGATCGGCCCCCTGAGCTTTGGCGTCCGCAGACTCGGTATTCTGGCCGTCACCTCTCCCAAAGACGGCCGCAGCTACAACGCCAACGACTTCGAGGTCTTCAATTCGCTCATCGAGCAGTCCGCCTTCGCCCTGGCTAATGCCATGTCTCACCAGGAAGCGGCGAAGAACCGCATGGATCAGCAGGAGCTCCAAAACGCCAGTCAGATCCAAAAGGTGCTCCTGCCAGATCGCGACCCTCAGGTCCCGGGCTTCATCATCGCCGGCAAAAACATCCCCGCCCGCACCCTCAGCGGTGACTATTTTGATTATTTCAATCTGCCTGACGGTCGGTTTGGTGCCGTCATTGCCGATGTTTCGGGCAAAGGCCTCGGTGCCGCCATGATCACGGTCATGTGTCGTACCCTGATGCGTGCCAATGCGAACAGCTCCGCCTCCCCCAGCACCGTCCTCGGTGCCGTCAATCGCCAGATCGCCCCGGATATCCGCGAGGACATGTTCATCACCATGTCCTACGTCGTGGTCGAGCCGGACGGCTCGAACCTCACTCTCTCTCGTGCCGGTCACAACGCCGCGCTGCTCTGGCGCAAAGCCACCGGCAAGGTCGAGACCATCCACCCCCCCGGCCTCGGTGTCGGCATCGACAAAGGTGCAGTCTTTGAGCGCGTCACCAAGGACGCCAGTTTCGCAATGCAGACCGGTGACTGCCTCCTGCTCTACACCGACGGCGTCAACGAGGCCATGGACCCCAAGGGCATCGAATTCGGCGAGGAGCGCGTGGAGGAGGAACTCGCCAAACATGCCCCGAACGGACCCAAAGCCGTCATCGGCGGCATTATCATGGATTTGGAACACTTTTTGAAGGGTCGGCGCTCCCACGACGACATCACCTTGATTGCTATCCAGAAGACGGCATAGTCGCGGCCCCCCAAACCACCGCGAAAACCTATGACCGAGCCGAGTCCCGATACGACCCAGCAAGCACCTTTTGAAGAAATCCCCAATCCTGAAGCCGCCGCTTCAGTGGAGGATGCCGCCCCGCTTGACCCCATCACCGCTCTGACCCAGGAAGTCGAACGCTGGAAAGACATGGCCTACCGCAGCCAGGCCGAGCTGGACAACTTCCGCAAACGCTCCGCCCGTGAGGCCCAGGAAACCCGCGCCTACGCCAATGGCGATCTTCTCCGCGCCTTGTGCCCCATCCTCGATAATTTCGACATGGGTCTCGAAGCCGCTCGCCAGGAGTCCGAAAAGTCCATGGTCTTCATGGGCATGAGCATGGTGAACCGCCAGATTCAAGATTTCCTGCGCGACAGTGGTGCTCTGGAAATCGAAGCCCAGGGCAAAGTCTTTGACCCCAATCTTCACGAGGCCGTCGCTCAAGAAGCCAGCCCCACCGTCCCCGAAGGCACCGTCATCCGCGTCACCCGTCGTGGCTACAAGCTCAAGGACCGCCTCCTGCGTGCCGCCAGCGTCATCGTTTCCAGTGGTCCAACGCCCCCTGCAGAGGCGTAACCCCCTTTTTACACAGCTATGGCCGATAAACGCGATTATTACGAAGTCCTAGGCGTCTCCCGTGACGTCTCGGCCGAGGAATTGAAAAAAGCCTACCGCAAGCTCGCGGTGAAATTTCACCCCGACAAAAACCCGGACGACAAATCGGCCGAAGGTAAATTCAAGGAAGTGGGCGAAGCCTACGACGTCCTCAGCGACGAACAAAAGCGCGCAGCGTATGACCGCTACGGCCACGCCGCCTTCGCTGGTGGCATGGGCGGCGCGTCCGCCGGTGGTCACGATCCCTTCGACATTTTCCGTGACGTCTTCGGCGGCGGCGGTGGCGGCGGCATCTTTGAGCAGTTCTTCGGCGGCGGTGGCGGTGGCGGTGGCGGCGGTCGTCGTCGCGACGGCCCGCAACGCGGCAGCGACCTGCGCTACGGCATGGAAATCTCCCTCGAAGACGCCGCACACGGCGTGGAGCGCGAGATCGAGTACGAGCGCAGCGCCTCATGCAAAATCTGCTCCGGCTCCGGCTCGGCCAGTGGCGGCGGTAAAAAAACCTGCCGCACATGCGGCGGCGTCGGCCAAGTCATCAGCTCACGTGGCTTCTTCCAGATCCAGCAGACCTGCCCGGATTGCAGTGGCAGTGGCGAAATGATCAGCGACCCCTGCCGCAATTGCAGCGGCACCGGACGCTCCAAGGAACGCACCAAAGTCCGCGTCAAAGTGCCTGCAGGCATCGAAGACGGCTCCCGTCTGCGCTCCACCGGCAACGGTGATCTCGGCGTGAAAAACGGCCCTCCCGGCGATCTCTACATCGTTGTTCAAGTCAAAGCGCACGAGATCTTCGAGCGCGAAGGCAACGACCTCCACTGCGACATCCCGCTTTCCTTTGGCACCGCCGCTCTCGGTGGCGAGCTCACGGTCCCCACCATGGAGGCCAAGGCTTCCGTCAAAGTGCCTGCGGGCACCCAAAACGGCACCACCTTCCGCCTCCGCGGCAAAGGCATGAAAATCTTGGGCGAAGACCGCTTCGGCGATCTCTACGTCCACGTCCAAATCGCCGTGCCGACCAAGCTCAATGCCGAGCAACGCGGCAAACTCGACGAATTCGCCAAATCCCTCGGTGAACAAACCTCTCCCATGGAGGAAACCTTCTTCGAGAAGGCGAAAAAGTTTTTCCGCTAACCGCCCATGACCACCCGCGACCTGCTGACCCTGACGAAGTTCCGCCTCAGCGCGCTCGTCATCGTCACCACGTTTGTGGGCTTCTGGCTGCGTGCGCCCAAAGGCTTCGACTTCTGGCTGCTCTTTAACACCATCATCGGCAGCACCCTCGCTGCCTTCGGTGCTGCGGTGTTCAATCAGCTCATGGAGATCGAGCCCGACTCGCGCATGCAGCGCACGTTGGACCGTCCCCTGCCCTCCGGGCGCGTCAGCCCGTCTGCCGCATTCGGCATCGGCTGGCTGCTCAGCGCCTGGGCGCTCATCCATCTGACCATCCAGGTGAACATGGAGGCCGCAGCCCTCACCGCACTCACCCTCGCGGTGTATCTCTTCATCTACACCCCGCTCAAGCGCCAGAGCGCCACCAACACCCTCGTCGGCGCTGTCTCCGGCGCTCTGCCGCCGCTCATCGGCTGGGCGGGTGCCGCCGGGCCGCTGCCTGCGGGCACCGCGCCCCATTTCCGTTGGGAGCTCATGATCGAGCCGGGCGCCATCTACCTCTTCCTCCTGCTCTTCCTCTGGCAGCTTCCACATTTCCTCGCCATCAACTGGATGTACCGCGACGAGTACCGCAAAGGCGGCTTCGTCATGCTCGCCAATGACGATGAACACGGCGCTCGCACCTCGCAGCACGCCCTCGCCTACGCCGTCAGCACCGGTGGCTCCGACTGGCGCACGATTCAGGTCAAAGACCTGAGCACCGGCGAATTGCTGACCGACGTGGTGGAATGGGCCAAATTCACCAGCATTTCGTGGGCGGGCAACGGTTTTTACTACAGCCGCTACCCCAGTCCGCGCAAAGGCGACGAACTGAA
>JAPLUN010000343.1 GCA_026397715.1 Verrucomicrobiota bacterium | reverse complement strand
CGATCTGCTTGTAGTTCTCAAAGGTGTCCGGGTGGACATACTCAATCACTGGCAGATGCTGCGGGGAGGGGCGCAGATACTGGCCAAGAGTCAGCACGGTGACGTCATGCTCACGCAGGTCGTCCATCGCCTGAAACAGTTCCGTCTCCGTCTCGCCGAGGCCAAGCATGAGCCCGCTCTTCGTGGCGCACTTGGTGCCAAGCTCTTCTGCCATCGCCTTCGCACGCTTCAGCACATGCAGGCTTCGGTGATACATCGCACGACTGCGCACCAGCGGCGTCAGACGCTCCACGGTTTCGAGGTTGTGATTGAAAATATGCGGCTTCGCCTTCATCACGACTTCCAATGCGTCGTCCTTGCCGTTGAAATCAGGCACAAGAATCTCAATCGTGATCGTCGGCACGGCTTCACGCACGGCCTCGATGGTGCGGGCAAAGTGCTCTGCGCCGCCGTCCTTCATGTCATCTCGCGCCACGGCGGTGATGACGATGTGGTTCAAGCCCATGCGCTTCGTCGCCTCGGCCACGCGCTGCGGCTCATCGGCTTCCAGCGCAAAAGGTTTGGCCGTTTTGACCGCGCAGAATCCGCAGGCACGCGTGCAGCGGTCTCCGGCGATCATGAACGTCGCCGAGCCCTGGCTCCAGCACTCCCAGCGGTTCGGGCATTGCGCCTCCTCACAGACGGTGTGCAGCTTCAAATCGGTGATCAGCCCCTTCGTGCTCCAAAACTTCGGGTCACGCGGCAGCGTCACACGGATCCATTCCGGTTTTTTGTCGCGATGCAGGGCGGGGTCGATCTTGGGGGTCATGGGCGGGGGCATGAATGGCCCAATTGGGGGGCAATTGCAACGCGTTTGGACATCCATTCGTGACGAGATGAAGTCGGGATCATGCTGCCCACGGTTGGCACCCTGCCCTCGACTTTCTCGAACGCACCAAACGCCATGGGGCAAAGGAAGGATTTCGGAATGGAGGCGAAGCCGTCTGTGCTGACCTCCCCAAGCATAGACGATCAATGCGCCCGCTTGCGCGTGAGCATGATCTCATTGCCCTCGGTGTCCACGCACATGGCTAAATGGGGTGGCTCGCCATTCTCTGGCTGCGGCTCCCGCGTGAGCTGACCTCCTGCCGCCACGATTTCACGCGCTCCCTCAATGACATCCGGCACCTGAAAACTAAGCCCGGTCCAAGTGCGGCCACCTTGACCACCGCCATGGATGCCAATGATCCCGTCACAGATGGACACCTCACTGATGATGTCATTCTGCTTGAGGATGGCACCGCCGAAGACGGTGGCATAAAAATTCACCGCGCGGTTCATGTCCGCGGCCCAGATCACGTATTTTAGTCGTTCTACTTTCATGCAGCTTCACTGCCACAGTCCGAACCCTGAAGACAGCGAATCTTGGTAGGTATCGCAAACGATTGCTTCAGGGGCACTCGCAAGATACGCCGATATTCGCTCTTGTAGGAATTCTTTCAGGTCAGGCATATCCAGCGCTCCATTTTGGCAGAACGTCAAAAGTGTGGCACGGCGGAGATAGGACGTCCAGAGCGAAGCGAACGAGGGACGTTATCCGCCGTTGCCACCACTGTCTTGTTAGGCTTTTGCGGATTCATCGGCGACTCTTCGATACAAGCGGTGCTGCCCGGACAAAATCATTGGCTACAGACTCTTCCAACATCCACCTTCCCATGGCTGCATACGAGACCGGGGACCATGTGTTGAGAGCACCCGGCCAGTCCAAAGATGCGACGGGGCGCTCGTCGCGGCCCCGGGAGTTGACTGCTGCGCGGATAAGGGTCCAGCGAAGCGATGCAAAAGCGCCCGCGCCGATCAAATCGACGACGCGTTGCTGTTCAGTGGCTCCGCGCCCCATGCTACCTGGCATCCAGGAGAAGAAGCGCATAAGTCGGCTAGCTGGCTCTCCTGGTAATGAGGTAAGCAATGTGTTGATCATGACGATGCGGTCAACGCATGCGGCTGTCATGGACTTCTCCACTGAGGGCATGTTCGCAGAAAGTAGGGCGCAGGTATCAGACGTTGTCGCCGTCACCCCGAGGGCTGTGAGCACCGCATCTGTGCCGGAAAATGCGTCTGTAAGCGTAGCCACGTCGGTGAGAGTCTCGACAACGACAACACGAGAGCCGCCCGGCACGTTGGTGATGCGTTCAGGCCGTGAACGGACGATGGCGGTGAAAGTGATCCCCTCTAAGCGGCAGACGCTGAGAATACCTTGGCCAAGACCGCCTGCCGCTCCAATGACGGCCACATGACGAGGTAGTGGCCTAGATAGGCTAATTGTGGCTGGTGTCGTCATGATTGAGAATGCGCTATTATTCTTGGCCTAACGTTCAAATTGAGGGACGCGCCGCTCTTGGCGCGTCCCGCTCGAATGCAGTGTTAGGCCAGGCTGCCGCGTTTGTGTTTTTGAAACCTTTCGTGATCAGCCAGACTCCGAAAGTAATTTCAAAAAGCCCTCCTGGAACCGACAGCATGATGCCATACGGCAGACCAGCAATTTCGAGCACCGCACCCACGAAAAAGACTGCGTAGCCGACAAAACCCCACGCCGCGAGAAAGCGCGGCACGATGCGACATCTGTAGAGCAGGGCGCAGAAAAAGAGGCTGCCGAAGCCGAGCACAGCCATGCCGGTCTGGTAGGCGAAAAAGTTGCCTCGGCTAGCGGCCATAATCGCAGTCTGAGTCACTGGAATTTCTGCGGTAACAAGCAATAGTAGGCTCGTAACTCCGACAGCGAGCGCAATTGCCTCGATTGCGCGTGCAGCCAGATATGACCATGCTACCGCTCGATTGAAACGAACGAGCATCGGTAAAAGTAATAGGCCGATGCTGGCGACAATTGCTGAGTTCACGAGCATCAGCGCAGCACCTGTGGTGAATTGTGCCCTCTTGAGGGCAAATTCAACGGTTGGATTCGTTGCTTCGATGATTCCAGTTACCATGCCCGTTCCAACCCCGTATGCGAGAAATGCTGAAAGAAACAAGACCCCTGCAATGCGCAATTTCGCTCTGTCGGATTTCATACTGGTGTATTCCTTTCTTCTTCAGCCTAACATTGCAGATCATTCACAGATCGTGAGGTTTGTCAGCAGCTTTATAGCCGACACTTTGACGGGAATATCACGTGTTTTTGTCTGCATGGTGTCGCTTTAGCCGCCTAGGGCGTACTCGCGCAACAAAAAAGTAGAATATCACTCAAATACTGGATAGTGGGACTGTTCTATGAGCAACAAACCGGAACCCAAACTGGAGGACAAGCTGCGTGGCGTGCTCCGCCTCAAGCAATACTCGCCCCGGACAGAGGAGACGTATATCCAGTGGTACAAACGCTTTGTGCTCTTCCAAGCGCAGGCGACGGGAAGAATGCGGCACCCAGCGGAGATGGGGACGGAAGAGGTGGCGGCCTTTTTGACGAATCTGGCAGTGAACAAGAACCTGACGGCATCATCCCAAAATCAGGCTCTGAACGCGCTGGTTTTTTTATACCGGGAGGTCCTCAAAATGGAACTGGAGGGGCTTGATGCGGTGCGGGCAAAACGGTCGAAGTATCTGCCAGTGGTGTTGACTCAGGATGAGGTAAAGCTGCTGCTGGCGGGCGTGAAGGGTGCGTCTGGGCTGGCGGTGAAACTGCTCTATGGCTGTGGGTTACGGGTAGCGGAAGTGCTGGCGCTGCGGGTCAAGGATGTGGATGTCAGCGGCGGCAAGATTGAGGTGCGGGGTGGCAAAGGGGATAAAGACCGGGTGATCACGCTGCCGAAAAGCCTGCTACACTCAATCGAAGAGCATTTGAAGCAGGTACGGGCCGTCTTTGATGCCGACCGCCGAGACGGGGTGCCGGGCGTGGCGATGCCGAAGGCCTATGATGTGAAGAACCCAAAAGCCGCAGAGAGCTGGCCATGGTTTTGGTTTCTCCCCTCCGCCAAAATATGGAATGACCTGGAGCGGGATGGCAGCCCGCGCTCTGGCGCGCGTGCTTACGGGCGTGGGCGGCATCACCTGCATGAGATCGCGGTCACACGGGAGCTGGAACGTGCGGTGAAGCTAGCAGGACTGAGCAAGCGTGTCACCGCTCATGTGCTGCGGCATTCGTTCGCGACCCATCTCGTGCTTCGGGGGATAGACATCCGCAGCGTGCAGCAGCTCCTCGGCCACTCCGACGTGCGCACGACGGAGATTTACACCGCACTCGCCAAAGCGATGCGCGGGGAGATCACCAGCCCGCTGGATGATCTGTGAAAAAAAGATACCGGGCATGATGGGCGCATATCAGCAAAGCAAGTCGCTGACAATCAATCAATAACAATCCTCCTAACGCCGTCCGTATTTGGCGCGTGATTGTCAGCGGATCAGTGCTGGGTTCGGCCACCTCCCCTTTGGAAAATGGCAGATCTCCAGAGACCTACCGCTCTCAGGGACCGCACCACTCACAGGTAGATCTGGCAGCACTCCTACAACGGCTCTCTTATTTTGAGTCGTTCTACTTTCATGCGGCCTCCGTGCCACAGTCCGCTCATGGAAGACAGCAAATCCTTCTAACAGCCGCATCAATTCCCAAACAATGGCCGCGGCTTCGGCGGAGCGGGTGGAGCCTTCGGCCTGGCCGGACTGCCCCCGATGCGCTGCGCTTCCTGCAGCTCTTTTTCAGTGGGTGGTTTTCGTTCGTCCTTGTTGCCACCGCCAAAGATGCGCGGGGACCACTTGGTGTCGCCGATGGTGCCCGAGCCCTTGTAGGCCAGCAATTGCGTCACCGGAAACAGCAGGATGCCCAGGCCGCGCATGCGCACCTCCGCGTTGAAGTCGATGTCATCACGGATGAAGTCCACGTTGCCACGGCTGAAAATGCGAAAGGCGCTGGACTCGGCCTCGATGTTTCCAGTGACGATGAAACCGTCCGACACCTCAAAGGTGCAGTCCGCTTTCTTGGCCACGTTGTAGCCCTTGATCGGCGAAGGAAGGAAGGCACCAATGATCGGCGTCAGCGGCCCAAGCACAGGCAGGGCAAGGAGGTTGCCATTGAGAATCATCAGCGCACCGCCGCCCTTCAGCGCCTTCCAGTCGTTCATGCGCCCGGTGAATTTGAAATGACCGCTGATGTCTCCCACACTTTCATTGCCCGGAGAGTACACCTGCGCGAAGCGTTGGAAGCTGAGGGCGTTCATGCGCAGTTCACCATCGTAGGTGTTCGGCTCGCGGTTGTCGTTGAGGTTGCCTTTCAAGGTCATGTCACCTCCAAGCACGTCCGCCGCGATGTCGATTCGGGAGATTCCATCCCGGTTGTGCACCTCCGCCCGCACCTCCTCAAACGGCAGCTTGCGGCCAAACACAGCATACGGGAAGCGTCCCGCCTTCACCTCCACGTCATAGCCCCTCACCCCGGTCGTGAGGTTCACCGCTCCTTTGGCATTCAGGGTGTCCCCAAAAAGGCGGCCGTTGAAATCAAAGTGCAGCATGCTGCAGATGATGTGAATGTCTCCATTCGGTGCATTGATCGGATAGTCCTCGTTCCACAGCACGTAATGCGCGCCACCCACCGGGTTTTTGAAATCCACTTTGTAGTTGTTGAACTGCGGATTGTTCTTGTAGCCGATGGTGCCGTTGGCGGTCACCTCCGTCCCGGCGGAGAATCGGTAGAGCGCGATCTGGTCCGCCACCTTCGGGGCAAACGCACGCACAATGCCCGCCGCATCCGCGACCGTATGCACATTGACGAGCCGCAGCCACTTCTCGTTGTCATCATCGTTCACAAACACCAGCTCCGCCTCCGCCGGACCATCCGGACGCTGCACCCGCACATTGGAATAGTTTTGGATGTCTCCGAACAGCGCCAGATCCATCTCAGCGGATTCAAACAGCACATCCTTGTAGCGAAAGTTGCGCAGCACACCATGGCCGGAGCTGGGGCATTCGCGCAGATTGGGTGTTGGTCCGGCACAGGCCAGATGGACGTCAATGCTCGACGTTTCATCAAAACCAAAGCGCTGGATGATTTCACGTGTCTTCGGCAGCAGCACGAAAGGCAGAAACACATTCGGGTCCATTCGCAGCCCCAGATTATATTTAAAGCCCAGGGTTCGGTGATGCATCAAATCCAGCGCCAGTGTGCCTGTCTTGTGCTTCAGCAGCGCATCACGCACAAAGATGCCCTCCGGGTTCGCTCCAAGTGTCAGACTAAGTGAATTGAAAACCTCTCCGCGACTGCCAAACCGCCCGCAGTCCAGCCTGCCAGTCACCTCCGCCGGCAGAAAATCCTCGGGCTTTTTCTTGTTCAAAAAGATCTTCCCTTCCAGCGCCAGCTGCGGCGCTTCATAAAACACCACTTCGCGCAGCTGCTCGCTGCTGAAAAACGCCTGCGCAAGGCCCGGCAGGTCGGCGCTCGACGTCAGCCGGAAGCGCAGGTGATCCGCACCGATGCGCCACGTGGCGGTGGCCTCCAGAGTGCCCAGATGATCCACCAAATGCAGCCGCTTCAAATCCACAAACCCGCCGTCATACTCCGCCTCCGCCACGAGCTCCTTCCAGACATAATCTTCAAACTCCAGACCATCTGCCTGAAATAGCAGCTCCGCCTTCAGCTCCTGAGGGCGGTCCAGCGCCCCGGAGACCTTCACATTCAGAGTGGGCACATGCGGCGCACGAAACCGCGCCAGCCAGTCCAGCCCATGCTGAATCTGCACACGATGCTCGCGTATCGCGCTCAGCCGCTCCTGCGCACTCGGTCCCGGCTGGTCGGACTTCGATTGCGGCAGTTCCAGCACCCCGCTGATCAATATGTGCAGCCCGTCGGACAGCAGTCCTTCCGCATGCCGGATGTCCAGCCGCCGCTCTTCCAGCAAAGCCCGCGCACTGAGATCCTTCAGCTCGATCACCGTCAGTTCGGGTCGTTCCGGGTCCACCGGCAGCGCCATGCTTGCATGCAGCAGCTCCAGTCCGTCAATTTTGACCCTGCCCTCAATCAGGCTGCCAAAATCAACGTCCAGATTCAACCGGTCCACGGACGCCACGATGTGCTGTTTGCTCGCGTCATTAAACACCTTCACACCCCGCGCCACCAGCCCGCCAAACGGATTCACCGTCAGGCGTTCGAAATTCAGATGCACACCATGCTGCGCCAGCTCCCCGGTGACAAACCCATGCCAGCGCTCATGAAAGGCCGTCGTGTTCAAATACACGCCGCCCGCCAGTATAAAACTGGCGACCAGAAACAGCAAAAGTCGGCGCAGAAAACGGAGCATGAACACAGCAAGTTACCCAAGGCATCCGAACTCACAAGCACTGGATAAACAACCATCAACTCCCCGCACTGCACTCAGCGATACTGCTCCGGCCTGCCGATCGGAAGCAGTCCAAAAGGCGCGATCTGGCTGGCTCGCAGTTTTTCCGGCCCGATGCTCGGTGCGTCGGAGGCAAGAAACACCGCCAGTTGAATGACGCCCACGCGCCCCTGAGGACTGGTGTCAAACAAGGCCGCATCACTGTTGACCGCCTTAAACAACAGCGGGCCGCGCGGCGTGTGATCCATCACCAGTGTACCGTTCTTTTCCACGCGCAGGTTGCCACGTCCTAGAGATGCCACTCCTCCAGTTTCGGCGTCCTTGCCATCGATTCCCACGCCAATCTGCAGCGGCATCGGCGTACGATTTTTTAACACGATGCGATAGGCCTGCTGGGGCAGCCCCGCCACAAACAGAATGCCACCACAGAGATAAGATTCAATCCACTGCCCCGACGCCACGTCCTGAACCGCAAGGTCCACCGTGCCATCCCCCATGCGCGCAAATCCGCGCTGCGCATCCGGCACATCCCCCTGACGTTCCATCATTCGCGCGATCTGCTCCGGCGAGGAATAGACAATGCGGGCGACCATGTGGGGCGACTTGGTCATTTGCTCCTGGTAAGCTGGAAAGCCCTGATGAAAAAGATTAGGGTCCTGCTGCCAGGCGGGCCGCAGCGGAGCGATGCTGGTGCCACACGATGCCAGCAGGCATGTGCCTGCTGCTGCCACTGCCTTGATCCATGCCATAGTCCTGCCTGCGTTACCTGAAGTCATGCTGAATGCGCTGTTGTCTTGATATGAAAAGTAACACGCACCAGACCCGACACTTCTTCCACCGAACGACGCACCTCGCAGCCCATGAGCCGCTCGATCAATTCACACTCGAGTTCATCCACGATGTCGTAGCGCGCCGCCAGTTCCCGCAACGGCCGGTGATGCTCCACCAAAAGGAGACGGCCCTGCGCATCCGTCTCGACGACACTCAAGCAGCCATCCGCGCTGCGCAGCCGTGCAAGCAGCCGGGCTCGCTCCTCCAGAGTCGTCGCTTTGGCCAGCTTGGCACCCCACGCCTCCCCCTTGGATTGGAAATAGGTGTATAGCAGCTTCGGCGGAGCGCTTTCGCCATAGACCTTCTCCGCCGTTGCCAGCAGATCCAGCGTCAGCGTTGGTCCGCAGTTCAGGAAAAGCGCGTCCGCTTTGGCGGTGAGCCGGTACAGCTTTTCAGGCCGTCCTGCCGCCTTGGGTCGGCGCCAGGTGTCCAGAAACCCCGCTTTTTCCAGTTCCACGCAGTGCTGCTTCACCCCCATGTAGCTCATCTTCATCGCCGTACACAGCTCCGTCACCGTCATGCCCGTGGAATGCTTCAGGCGCTGGACGATGTCCAGCACCGGCGAGTGCAGCATTTCTCGGAGCAGGGTTAGCATGGCGTCTTGTTCTCTAGACTAGCGCCTATGCCCGCCAGGCGCAATGCTGTGTCCAGCCTTCAACTGATCAGCAGCAGACGCGGCGGCTGGCCGGGCAGCGTCGCCGGGGCACGGTGAATGCACGGAGGCACCGGACTTTCCGGATACAGGGTGGCGATGCGCCAGAGGTGGCCCAGGCCGAAAGAAAACGGCAGGGCATGGGGCAGAGGCTTGTAATGGAGATCCAGGTAATTTTCGTTCAGGAACTCGCGAAAGCCCACGTCATCACCTCCGCCATAAAGCTGCCGCAGTTCCGCACGCAGTTCAGGCACATCCACCCGCCGCATCGCCTCCTCATTTCGCAGCCCTTCGGAGGCGGCTCCGAAGTAGGTGCACAGATAAGTGTCCGCTTCCACGGTGGCGCTGTCCACATGCCAGGATTGCACATCCGTACGCAGCAGGTCGGGCTCGATGTCATTCACGTAGCCGTTGATGCAGTCGAGACTTGGCAGCAGTTCGCGGGCGCGCAGCAGTTCCTGATCTTGCAACAAAACCTCGCGTGCCACCCGTCCCTCGTCGCTCAGTTCCAGAGCCAGAAGACGCTCCTCATCCAGGCTCGTGATCCCCTTCCCCACCCCCAGTTTTTCCACGATCTCACCAAAATCCCCCATCAGCATGCGCGGCCAGCACAAGGCATTGAGGCCATCACGCATCGGCGTCATGACCAACTCCTCAAAACTGCCCACCACCTTCAGTCGCGGGTAATCTTGGGGCGGCGTGAATAAGGGCATGCTCATGAGATCATCACATTTGCTGAGGACTTCTTGTCATGCTGATATGCATTCATTGATCAGGCGGTCGATCACACCTTGCGCGGCACCCGGCAGCGGATGCTGTTTCTGCAAGAGCTCCACCTTCTCACGAAATTCAGCCACCACATCAGGGCGTATTCTTTTCATGGCCAGCAGCGTTTGCGCCAGGAGGATGCGTACCGATTGTGACTCCGGATGAGCAAGACAGAGATGCACATTCCCCTCGATGATCTCACGCTCACCGCTTAAAAAACCAGGCTGCACCCCGTCCATGCCCGAGCAACGCGTGGCCAGCAGTTGCTCCAGTCGCAGGAGATAATACGAGAAGCTTTGCCCCTTAGGCACACCATAAGCAGCAGGTGGCGGCAGTACCTCGGCCCCAGTCTCTGCCTGCAGCAAAGCGAGGATCTCATCCATCAATGCAGGAATGGCTGCCTCGGGCGAAGCCATCGAAAAATCGCAGTCCAGCGTGCCAAGGCAGGCCCCGTCAATCGTCCGCAGCAGGCGCAGCTCAAGCCGCCATGGCTCTGCCTCCACCTTTAGATTCAAGGTCAAGGCATAATCATTCGGCTCACTCCCCTGACGCGCCATCCCCGCCGCCTGCTCATCACTCCATGCCCGGCCACCGACGATAAAACCATTGGTGGGGCTGACCACCCAGGGAATCAGCGTACCTGCACGCGCATCCGTCCGCCAGTAAGTTTGTTCGGCAAAGAACAAGGGCAGTGCTCGGCTGAGCCTGCCCGCAGCATCCGTCAGTTGGTGCTCGATGCGTTCTGCCGGTGCCGCATGCTCCACACTGCCGCACAGAAAGCAGATGGAAGGTCCCCCCGCATCTTTGACGGGATACAATTCGGCCGCAGGAGAATCCGCCTTCAGCCACACCGGTCCGTCCACGGTCAGCAGCGTGACCTCCAGTTTTTCAGCAACGGTTTCAGGTTGAGTGGCCAGCCGCGTTTTGGCGAGCTCTGTGTCCCAAAAGCTCAGATGCTCTTTCCAGTCTGGACGCTTCTGCGCATACAGCTGGTCCATGATGGCTCTGGCATCATCCATCTGCCCCAGGTCCAGTAGACCCTTGATCAGATTGTTGCCGACCTGCAGGCCATGAATCTCGGCTTGGAAATAGGGCGCCGTCAGGTTCACCAGTTCCGGCAGATGTCCTTGCTGCCCCAGGTCTCCGCTCATTTGCGTTAGCAGATCCACCGGCACCGGGCGCGGCACATTTGCCAGACTCTCCTGGTAAAGCAGAAGTGCTTCATCCAGCGAGCGCCGCTGCAGGGCCGCACGTGCCAGCCACAACTGCGCCCGCCAGCTTCCCGGCAGGGCTGCGATGCGTTTGAGCGCTTCTATCCCGGACGCTTCCCCTTGCTTTTCACGGTGCTCCACTTCGTACCAGCCCAATGCGTTGTCTTGGTTGGGATCCAGTTCCAGCGCCTTCCAAAGAGTTTGCATGGCCATTGAATGCTCATTCCGTTGTGCATGCACTTTCGCCAAATTGGTGAGCACCACGCCAGTCGCCCCATACTTGGCAATGTGCGCCTGCAGCACCCGCTCAGAATCTTCCAAACGATGGCTCTTCAGCAAGGCGATGGCCAGCAAAACAGCGCCACGCTCATGATTGGGATCAATGGCCGCCAGACGCTCCGCGCCCTCGATCAATTCGGTAATGAATCCATCCTCAAAACCGCCGATGATGAAGCCCGCAAGTTTTTCAGGATCATCCCATGCCTTTTGGATGTTCGGCAAAAGCATGGATTTCACCCATTCCTCCCGCGTGATGAAAAGCTCCCGTCCAAACGAATCAAAGACCTTGATCATGTTCGGGTCTTTGGCCGGATCACTAGGAGGGGCGGGCGCCGCCGCCTTGGCTGGCGCAGCTGCAGGCGGGTTCTTTTTCCCAAAGAATTTGTCGAAGAGTCCCATGGTGCTGTGTCAGTTTGCCGCCCGTTAAGTTCTGTCAGCAGTTTCGGCAACTGTCTGCTGCAGCCTCTCATCATTTTCTCCTACCCCGCCACCACATGCCGCGCCTGACGGCTTCCGGCCGTACTGCGCTTCGGCGCCTCACTCTCCGCAGCTTTCGTTCCGCTCAGACGCAGCGACTCGCGGCCCGGCACCCGGTTCCAGTCCTGCATCATGGTGGCCGCCGCGATATCCAGCGGCACATCACACTCTTGAATCAGGTGATCAAACAGCGCCTGCGCCAGCACCGGCAGCGCGATCTGGTGCGTGCGACGAAGCTTCGCATACAGACTCTCTGCGAAGGTCATGAACGCGGCAAAGGGCGATTTGCCCTCCCACAGCAGCGCCAGTACCGCGGTAAAATTCCCGCTGTTCGCCACCAGATCCCAGTAGCGCGCAAAGCGCCGCATGCGCTGCATTTCCACAAACGGAATGTCCCGGTTCTCCAGCATCTCGTAGGGTGGCACGGGCGAGTACTTCATCTGAAACTCCGCATCATGCCGCACGATCGGCGTCCCACGCAGCCGTTTCAAAATGCCCACCTGGATCTCCTGCGGTCCCATTTTCACCAACCGGTCAAAGCCACGCCCAAAACTCGCCACATCCTCTCCCGGCAGTCCCACGATGAGGTCGGCATGCACATGGATGCCGGTTTGTTCGCGCAGAAAGCGCAGGTTGTCCTCCAGCCGCGTCAGATTCTGCCGCCGGCTGATGTTCTTTGAGGTCGCTTCATCAAAGGTTTGAATGCCCACCTCAAACTGCACCGCTCCTGCCGGAAACTCGCGAATGATGTCGCGCAGTTGCTCCGGCAGGCGGTCCGGCACCATCTCAAAGTGCAGGAACATCCCATCACGCCAGCGATCCAGGAAAAAGCGCAGGATCGCCATGCTCGTCGGCAGATGCAGATTGAAGGTGCGATCCACAAATTTAAACGTCAGCGCCCCCCGATCCAGCAGTCCCTGCATCGCCTGTAAAAACGCATCAATGGCAAAAGCGCGCACTGGCACATCCAGCGAGGACAGGCAGAACTCACAGGTGAAAGGGCAGCCACGCGAGGCCTCCACATAGAGGATGCGATGCGCCAGATCCGACTCCGAGTACAGATCGTAGGGCATGATCACCTTCTCCAGCGTCGGCAGTCCGGCAGGCATCACCTTCGGCAGCGCCGCCTGCGCCGCCGCATCTTCACCCAGCAGCACGCCACACACCTCGGCAAACTTCAGATCCGCCTCGCCGGTGATCACATGGTCCGCCAGTGCCACGATGGGTTGTCCGTCCCACTCATACGAAACCTCCGGTCCGCCCAGCACGATGCGGATCTCCGGCCGCAGCCGCCGCAGCATTCCCAGCACCTCCGTCGTCTCCACGACATTCCAGATGTACACCCCGAAGCCCACAATGCGCGGCTCCAGCGCCAGCACCGCCTCCACGATTTCCAGCGGTGCCTGATTGATCTGAAATTCCGCGATGCAGGCCCGCTCCCGCAAGGTTCCCAAGTTCGCCATCAGGTAGCGCAGCCCAAATGAGCTGTGGATGTATTTGGCGTTGAGCGTGGCTAGGACGATGTCGGGCATCACACCGAGTGTGGCCGAGTAGTCGCTGCGCGGCAAACACCTTTGCTCTCGCCTTGGTCCATCCTGCAGCCGCCTTCCCACATTGGCACGCCCGCTGCTTTGCATCAGATGCCTTCTTAAATTTCAAGAATTGGAGACACCGAGACGAGTCATTCATGAAACAACTGCACCCCAGTCACCTCTTTCTGCTCACGGCGCTGGCCCTGTGTATCTACATCGTGGTTTCGCACCTCGGCTAGGTGGGTCGGGGCAGAATCTTCAGCCTTGAGGAGAAAACTTACCGTTCCCTCAATGTCAATGATATGGGGGGCATCTTGCCGCTCGCAAGCCGGGAGGCATCTGCATGGAATGCACCCAAACTCCCGCAGGGGACGTTTGACATTGCAACCCACCCGCGCCTAACCTCCGCGCCCACCGATCCCGCAGTACATGCACGACACCCCACCGCTGCCTGAGAAGGAGTTCCGCTCCTACGCTCCAGGTTATTGGTCCGCCAAAAACATCTCCCCTTCCGACTGGAACAGCGCCACCTGGCAGCTCAAGAATCGGATCACGACCCTCAAACAACTTGAGGAGCACCTGACGCTCACGGAGGAAGAACGCGCAGGCGTGCTGCTCTCCGGCAACAAGCTGGCGATGGCCATCACCCCGCATTATTTCAATCTCATCGACGCCGAAGATTCAGGCTGCCCCATCCGCCGGCAGGTGATCCCCCGCATCGAGGAGACCTGGGAAGACCCCGATGAAATGAGCGACCCCTGCGGCGAAGACAGCCACATGCCCGTGCCGGGATTGGTGCATCGCTACCCCGACCGCGTGCTGTTTCTGGTGACCGACCGCTGCGCCAGCTACTGCCGCTACTGCACCCGCAGCCGTGTCGTTTCCGGCGTGGGCGAGCAGGAACTGCACACCGAATTCGAAGCCGCATTCCGCTACCTGGAGCGCCACACCGAAGTGCGCGACGTCCTCCTCTCAGGTGGTGATCCCCTGCTCTTCTCAGACGCCAAGCTCGATGCCCTGCTCACCCGTCTGCGCTCGATCAAACACATCGAATTCATCCGCATTGGCAGCCGCGTGCCCATCTTTGTGCCGCAGCGCATCACGCCCGAACTTTGCAAGATGCTGCAAAAGCACCACCCGCTGTGGCTGAGCATCCACACCAACCACCCGCGCGAACTCACCACCGAAGTGCGTGACGGCCTGGCCATGCTGGCCAATCACGGCGTCCCCCTGGGCAATCAAAGCGTCCTCCTCCGCGGCGTGAACGACAACGCCGAAGTCATGAAGAGCCTCGTGCAAAAGCTACTCATGTGCCGCGTCCGCCCTTACTACCTCTATCAGTGCGATTTGATCCAGGGCAGTTCCCATCTGCGCACCAGCGTGGCCGACGGCATCGACATCATCGAACAGCTTCGCGGCCACACCACCGGCTACGCCATCCCCCAGTTCGTCATCGACGCCCCCGGCGGCGGTGGCAAAGTGCCCCTCAATCCCGACTACGTTCTCGTCCGCGACGAACAACGCGTGGTCATCCGCAACTACGAAGGCAAGACTTTTGAGTATCCGGAGCCGGTGCTGGTGCGACGGTGACCCTGCGATACCACGAGAGGAAGCATCCGCGTTGAGGAATAACTTCGGTTCTTCCGATGTGAACCGGCATGCCCTGCATCATATCCGGCACTTTTTAAGACGATTTAATCAGCTCAATGCAGCGCCTCCGGCTCCAAACCTACCGGCTTCCCATCGCTCGCCTTGCTCAACGTGTTGTAAGTAGCGGGGACGAAGTCTTTGAAGTCGAGCCGGGCATGCGAGTTGCCGTCGCGATGGAGTTCCACCGTGCGCCACTCGCGCTCATCGTTGTCGTTGCGCGGGACGAGGCGCGGGGTCGCTAGGATGCCAGGATTGCCAGTACGAGTGTTCAGTTCCTGTCGGAACTGAGTTTGCATGTCGGAAAGCAGAAGATTCTCCCCGCGATAGGTGGCCGGATCTTCGTGACCGACTTTCTGACCGTGGATGTGCGCGGTCTCGACGAAGCGGCGCTGGTCGCCAGGAATCCGGGTGAAGAAGACATTGTGATCCGAGCGCAGGGCATCGGCATGCCAGATGCGCAACAGGGCGTTGTTCACCTTCGTCGGGATGCTGTCACAGACGAGGTTGTGGTGGAAATACACAAGCACGTCCGGCTCTTCCATGTGGGCGGTCATGGCACGGATGAAGTTGTTGTAAAAAACGCAGTGCCGCACAGTGAGGTCGGGGCAGTTGCTGGCACCTATGGCCTCGCCCATGCCGTTGATGAAGACGGAATTTTCCACCAGCAGTTCGCGTGCGTTCATCGCGCCGATGAAGGTGCCGACGTAGCCCTCCAGTTCGCGGCCATCGTGAAAGCAGCGGCGGATGATGTGATGCGAGCCGCCGGTGATGTGAATGACCGGCCCCAGCTCCGGCGCAAAGCGGAAATGCCGGAAGCGCAGCCCGTCGAGAATGATGTGATGCTTTTGCGGAAGGATGAAGGCGTTCGCGCGAAAGCGGCCGCTGCCGTCCATCCACACGACCTCGCCTGGCGCGGCGGCAAAGGTGATCGGCGCGCCGGCATCGCCGCTGCTGCGGATGCGCACGGTTTCCTCATACACACCGGCGTGAATGAGCACCGTGTCACCCGCACGCGCGGCATCGGCGGCGTCGCTGATCGTTTTGAAATCGCCGGGGACATGCAGCGCGCGCACGGTGCGTGGTTCGACAGCGGTGGTGACCGTTTGCGTTTCAAAAACGGCCTGCGTTTTGTCTGCTTGTGGCTGATGCATGGCAAACACCCGTTGCTCATCCTTGCGGCGCGAGGTGATGCGGAACTCGTAGGCCGTTCCAGGCTGCAAACCGTTCAGACTCACGCTGTGCTGGCTGCCGCGTGGTGTTTCGATCTTCGTCCCGCCCCATTCAAGGGCCGTGGCGGCGGCCTGCGTGGGCGTGGTCCACTCCAGCGTGGCAGTGGTGGTGGTCACGTCATGCACGGCAGCTCTGCTGATGGGCAAGGGTCGCGTGCGACTGAGCCGCAAAAACGGCCCGATCGTCGAGGCATGCAGTCCTCGACCGATGAGCGGTGAGTCATCCGACAGGATTTCGTTCACAGCCGCGACAGCGACATTCGAGTGCTCCCAAAGTTCAACCTGCGACTCCGCGTCCATCTTCCTTTCTGCGATGATGTTTGAGATCAAACTTCCACCACGTGACTCATCCACCGTGAGCGGCCCTTTGATCCAATTGTGCGCGAGGACCAGCCTCGGCGACTTGCGAATCGAAAGACTGGCAAGCGTGCAGAAATCGATTTGCAAGTCCTCCGAGCCAGACACGGTCACTTTCTCGCGAACCTGCAGCCCATGCAGCCGCACGCCTGAAGCGGCTATGATGATGACATCCTTCAACGCAACGCGATCATGCCCATGCCGACGAAAATCAGCCTTCGCGCCTGGAACAAGCGTCTCCTCATACTCGCCTGCCATCAGATACACCGTGCTGCTGGCCTTTGTGGCACGCGCGAGCGTTTTCCACGGCTTCGCCTTCGTACCCGGATTCGCATCATCGCCGCCGGGTGACACGAAGAAGACATCTCCCGTGCGGTAATCATGATTCAGCACATCCGCAAACCTCGCCGCGTCCGCCGGCGTGGCTCCGATGGGCAGCTCGATGTTCTCCGCCCCCGGCGGACGGTAGAACTTGCGACCAATGCACACATTGCCGCGCTGCACGGCATCCTTGAGATCACCTTTGATCATGACACTCGCGTTGATCGCGACGTTGTCGAGCATCATGCAATGATCGCCGCCGCTGTAAAAGGTGATGTCATTGCGGCTCGTGCCTTCGTCCGGCATGCATCCCTCGACGCGGTTGCGCTGAAAGGTTGTGCCCGCCACGCCCCAGCCGACGATGTTGTTCCCGATGTCCACATGCCGCGACCAATTGCCAAACGCTGTACAATCCTCCACCACACAGTCCCGGCCTTTGCCGAGCAGGTGAATGCCGCCGCTGTTCAAATACGCGGTGCAGCGACGCACGATGCAGCTCTCGCAGTCCTTCAACATCAGCCCCCAGCGTGTGCGCGATCCCTGCTGGGGATCATAGTCACGATGGCTGAATCCGGTGAACGAAAGCCCGTCGATAATGACATGCTTCGAACCCGCAAGCAGCAACCCATTCGCATTTGTAATGGATGCGCCCATGGCATGACACTCAGGCGGCAGCGAGTCCGATGTGTGCACATACAGCAGGTTGTTTTTCTCATCGTGATAGTAGCTCATCAAGGAAAGCCCCACCTCCCCTGCGCTCATCTTAGGTTCCAGCGTGCGAAACGTGCTGCGCTCAAACACCGACTCCACGCGGTGCCTCATCTTCGTGACAAACACATCCTGCAGTCCCGGCGCTGGTTTGAAGTCCTTCAAGCCCAAATCTCCACGCAACAAGACGCTGCCTCTACGCCACGCACGAATCGTGATCGGAGCCTTTTCAGCACCCACCAGGGTGGCAGACACCGTCTCCCGGTACTCACCGGGCATGATCGTGAGGGTGTCTCCAGGTTTGAGCGCCGCCACACCCGCGGCAATAGTTTTAAAACCTCCAGGGCCGACGCTGTGTTCGGCGGCGCACAGCGAGAACAGCGGGGCCAACAGCAGTGCGGCAAAGAGTCCGTATTCTTTGTTCATAATCCGGCAGGTGGGAAGAAATGATTCGTTACTCGGATGGCGGCAGAGGCTGTGCTTTGCGCATGAAATATCTGGCCGGAGGCGCCCCTGGAGCTTCGGAGCTGTTTGCGAACCTTTCGAACTCCTCGTCCGTCAAGGCGAACCCTAAATCCTCATCAGCGCGCACGTAGCCAGCCCGACGCAGCTCACGATGAAAGAACCTCATGTTGTCCACGAACAAGCCGATGCGCTGCTTGGCCCGCTCATCCTTTGCCTTGGCAAGTGCCTCCTGACAAAGCACGTGAATGCGTGGCAGCAGTGGCAGGTAGATCTTATGGATCTTCGGTTTGTCGATGTCGTATTGACCAGCGGAGTAGTGAAATGGCTCGTCTTTTTGTTTATACTTTCGAAACGCATCATCAATCAGTGCATAGACACTCCTCATGGCATCACCTCCTTCGGCGTAGGCGAGCTTAAGCCACTCGCGATACAGCGCATCTACATCTGCATCCGCCTTCCACATCAGACGCGCCAGCAGCCAGTTGTTCGGGCCCGCGTAGGCCCAGTTTGGATCCACGGCCTCGCGCACGCTTTGAATACCATGCTTTTTCAGCGTGGCAAATTCCAGCTTCATGAGCTCAGGTGCAGGTGCCAGCGGTGCACAACCGCGGGAGCGGTGCCAATGCAGATAATTGGAGTAGCCAAGGTTCGGCGCGGACCGATGCCAGCGCTCGGCGAGCTGATCAAACTCAGCACGGTATGCCTCCTTGTAGAGACCTAGACCATAAACATCCAGAGGTGCCCACTCCACGAACAATTGTTTGTCGAGCCGCAGCGCCTCAGAGGGCGGATACTCGTTCGTGCCATAAACGAGTGCTCCAACCATCCGATCTGGATGCGCCTTGGAAACCTGACCCGCCACCTCATTGTAGAAATCGAGCAAATTTCGCGTCGTCGATTCTTTGCCGTGGGAGTTGAGCGTGATATGTACTTTGCAGCGGTCGCAATGACAGAAACCCTGCCCATCGGAGGGAGCGGCACTCATCATGTAGCGCGATGGATTCGCGTCGAACTGCTGACAAAGGCTCTTCGCGAAGGCTTCCACGGCCTCTGGATTGCGCGTACAGAACTTGTAATTGGGCTTCTCTGGATACGGATGCACGGCAGCCCAGTCGGGATGCGAATCTCTGATGCTCTGCGGCATTAGTTCATTCCAGGAATGGCTTGAGTCCACCCACAATGCGCCGGCATCGCCTGGTTGAGTACCCGCACGGTTGCGCAGCGCCCATTGTCGAACCACTGGCGGATCGCTCAATTCAAGCTGCCGTGAAGCAAACGACGGAGCCTCCATGAGGTTCATCGAAGGCACCACCAGGCGGTCGTGATGTGGGATGATTTCCCCCAGTTCCCCCGGCATGATCCAGCGCGCTCCGACGACACGCTCCAGAAACGCATACGCGCCAAACAAGGTGCCTCTGCTCAATCCGCCGCGCCGTGTAGTCCGACCGTCCGCTGTGTCTTTTCCAACAATGAGCACGGCTTGCCCCCGTGTGATGATTTGAAAGGACTCGTCTGCCATCTCCCCGGCTGCCACGCCCGCAGCACGCGCCGCAGCACAATCCCCGAGGCAGATCATCGGTGGCCTGGCTTCGGTGACCACCGGCAGTGTGCTGCCCGTGGCCAGTCTTATCACACGCTGAATTTCATCGGCCGCCAGACGAACGGATTTCGGCGAGCTAGGCTCATAGTACAGGGAACACGCCGGACTCCCTTTCGCCAAGACGACTACCTCACCCGTTTCAGATGCCGCTGGTTCTGCTGCGCTCACAAATAGCAGCGGCGAGAACAGGAATATGATAAGGGAAACGCTTTTCATGGTTTGGATATTACCAACGCCAGAAAGTGCACGGCGTTTACGACAACCAACAAGCTATTAACGCAGTCAATGGAGCACCTTCGCCACAGGGAATAAGACAAGATTTTTGAGAGCTGTTCTAAAAGCCCGGTATGTTTTCCGGGGGCAAGCGCATCATTTTGCCCTCTACCCCAGAGCTCATTTCTCCTACCCGCTAATCGCCAGATTTGAGAGAGGTCTTTGAGGAGACTGCGGTATCTTGGAACTTCAAGGCGAAGAGATCTGCATCGGACATGACAAACCTTAGCTTGATCACCGTGCCTTTCAGCCTGCCCACATCGCTCTCGTTCTTCCAAGTCACAACGCGGTCAATGTGGTCACCGTAAATCGGATCACACGCATCCAGTGAGAAGCCAGGAACGAGCTTGCCCTGCGCATCCTGAATTTCCACCTGCATCTGCCCTGCCGCACTCGTCGCATAGTTGATCGTCAGCTCACTGCCTTCAAAAGTCAGCGGCTTGGTGATAAACTCGCCGCCTTCCAGCGGCGCGTTCACGGAGACAAAGCCATCCAGCCGCAGAGTATAGCGCCTGCCGTTGGTGAGGAACATCGACAGCTCCGTGTCCCCCGTCTGATGAATCCCGATCGCTGCGTAGTTCGCACGGTTCGCCCAGCCCTCCTTGCTCAGTCCAGGGCGGATCAGGCTCTGTGTAAAGAGGCGGTCATAGGCCTCCCCGCCGCGTGTGCTCATGAAGAGAATGTCCGTGGCCGCTCCACGTTTCTCCATGAAGCGTGTGGGCAGGGCCAGATAAAGATGCGGCGCCCTAAAGTAGGGCTGCGTGCACGCCGTGTAGAGATGCTCGCCCGGCAGATTCGCCTTCATCTCGGCGAAGGGTGTCCAGTGGATGAAATCCTGCGAGGTCGTACGAGCGATGCCGCGCAATCCGCCGATGAAGCGGCGGAAGTAGCAGACATAGCATTGCTCGGCCTCGCTCCAGAACGCGTAGTTCTGCGAGTCAAAATACTTGCCCCAGGCCTCCGGAATCACCGGCTCTTCGCACAGTTTTTTCCAGTGGATGCCATCGGGTGAAACAAAGGCTTTCAGGCCGCCGGGGCCACGCTTCTCACGCACCGCCTGCTGATGCGACTGAAAGGCCAGACCGCCCAGCGCCTTGTACTTCTGCTCTGCGGGCACCCCGGGCCGGGTGTCAATAAACGGCGTGAAATTGTGATTCACCATGAACTCGTTCATCAGAATGATGTTGCCTTCGGGGAAGGCAGGATGCTCATGGAGGCCCAGCTTTGGCAGCGTCCAGTGGATGCCGTCCACGCTCTCCGCGTAAAGGGTCACCTCGCCATCGTGATAAGCTTCGATGCCCTGTGTTTTCCACATCACCTTGGGGTCCTTGTCTCCGCGGTAGTAGAATTGAAACTTGTCCGGTGCCCGCAGCACGGTGGCGTAATTCCCATGCGGTCGTGGCTGCGGCACCGGCGGCATGAGCTGCGGCTCATGCAGCTTGAGCACCGTGTTTTTCAGTTCCCCCACCAGCAAGCGATCCACAAACAGCTCTCGTCGTGACCCGATCGCCACAGCATCCTCCGCCCCCTCCGCCGAGAACAGGACTCCGGCCAGGGAGGAAATGACCAGTAGCAGCAGCGACCTGCCGTGAATGAACGAGTGAAGATTCATCGTGCTAAGGCTGCGGAAACCGCACACAATCACGCCGCCACAGGACAAACCCCACCGGAAACGCGGCCAGCCAGAGCAGTCGGCCACCGAAGGATTTCAAGCTGCGAAACTGCGCTGCCAAACCATGCCCGCGCAGGAAGGCAAAACGGCTGTACTGCGCGGCGGCCCGCAGCAGCCTCAGCGGAGCGGTGAAAAACCAGCCGCTTTCAAGGTCGAGCACCATCTTAAACATGAGACGATGCCCTTCGGCATTCGTGCGCGGACTGGAGGGACCATGAACCAGCGAAGGCGCATCCGTCCAATAGATGCGCAGCTCTTCATTGATGTGGCGGGTCACGTACTGCTTTGACACCTGGCACCAGATGTAAGACTCGGGGATAAAGTTGCCAGGCACGTCTTCGGGATAGGGATACTGGCGGAGCACATCCACACGCAGAAAGCCCCATTTCTCCCCACGCACCTTGTGACGGTACTCGAGTTCCGCAGCTGAACAGTCCAGCGGGTCCGATGGAAAACGTGAGCCGACGAGCTGGCCGTTTTGATCACGACAGAGGCCGGTGACTCCCGAAAAGGATTCGCGCCTGGCAGCAGGAATATTTTCCCAGTGATACTTCAAGCGTTCAAGCGCCTCCGGCAGGCAGCCGTCGTCGGAATCGAGCTTGATGCTGAGCTGGCCCCGGGCTTCCCGCAAGGCGAGATTGTGCACATGGTGCGCTCCTCGGTGTGGCTCCCGCAGGTAGCGAATGGAAAAGCCGGCTTCGCTTTGGTAACGGGCCATCAAGGCGGGAGTGTCATCCGTGGAGCCGTCATCGATCACCAGCCACTCAAAATCGCTGCAGGTCTGCGCCTGCAAACTTTCAAACACGCGATGAAGAGTGTGTGCGCGGTTGAAGGTGGGCGTGAAAACCGTGAAGAGCGGCATGGGACGATGACTGAACCGGACCCTAAAGACTTAAGACTGAGGAACAAGCCGAAACCTGATGCCGCTCACTTTCACGCAAGCGGCGCTCAATCCTCAGTAAGCGTTGTCCCGCTTGAAGAAGGTCAGGAGCATGATCTGGAAGTCCAGCCAGAGGCTCCAGTTTTCAAGGTACCAAAGGTCGCACTGAATGCGCTCACCGAGGTCCGTGTCCCCCCGGAGGCCGTTGACCTGCGCCCAGCCGGTCATGCCGGGTTTCGAGTGGTGGCGCGCATTGTAGTGCGGAATTTGATGCTTGAAGCCGGCAATGAGTTCAGGCCGTTCCGGACGCGGGCCGACGAGGCTCATCTCCCCCTTCAGCACATTCCAGAACTGCGGCAGTTCGTCGATGTTCCACTTGCGCATGAAGGCTCCCACCTTAAGACGGCGCGGATCGTCTTTCACGCACCATTGCGCCCCCTTGGCAGACTCGGCATTCATCTTCATGGAACGGATCTTGATGATGCTGAAGGGGACACCATTGAAACCCCAGCGGCGCTGGTGGTAGAACACCGCTCCCCGTGACTCCAACCATACCGCGGCGCTAAAGAAGGCAATGATCGGGGCGCTCAGAACGAGTCCAATCGTGGCACCCACAACATCGACAATGCGCTTGGTCATGACATTGAGCGTGTCGTCCAAAGGCAGACGAGTAACTCCCAGCACCGGAGTGCCGGCGATGGTTTCGAGAGTGAGGCCGGAAACGAACACTCTGAAATACGAAGGGATGACCTTGAACTGGATCATTTCACGCTCACACAAATTGGCGAGGCTGATCATCTGCTCACGTGGGCCATGCAGATCCGCGACGACGACCATGTCCACAGCATGGGTGCTGACGAGGTGCTCCACCTCGTTAAGATCCCCCAGGCACGGCACGACCTCGTCCACAGGGCTGCCATCCTCGACACTGCCAGTCCTTACCCATCCCATGATGTCAAAGGAGCCGGTCTGGTCCCGCTTCATGGTCTTCCACAAGGAAACTGCCTCAGCATTCCATCCCACAAACAAGGTGCGCTGCTGCAATGCCTCAATGCGGCCCGGAGCGCGCAGGCATGAGATGAAAATCGTGCGCCAGCCCAGTAGAAGCAGCAACGCGGTGGCTCCATTCAGCATCACATAGACACGTGAAATGCTGGGTTCCAGCTTCAGAGCAAGCGTGATGGCAAGGAACCCGGCCGTCCAGACAAGCACCCCCTTGGCAATCTTGGAAGACACCCAGCGGGTGCGCAGCAGCACATTCTTGTGATAGATCTCCTGCCAGCCAAGCACCAAAATGAGCGACAGGCTCCCAAGCGCCATATGGCCGCCATACTGACGAAACGACATGCTGTCGAAATTTCCAATTTCACGGATGAAGGTGTGGAATCGAAGCCAAAATGCCAGATAGGCCGCCAAGATGGCCATCACCAGATCCCCCAAAACGCTGACGAGTACCCAAAAGTGGGGGGACAACTGCTCATTTTCCCGCCATGCACGCCGCGCTTCAAGTGCTTGGAACACGGCACCCGAGCCTAGTATCTTGGAATTGGAGTTGGTTGCTTCCATGGCTGTTAGTCTACTGACTACCTAAATTATACTCAATATAGGTTTAGCGGCAACCAAATACTATGGAAATTATCTCATGTTTGGAAAAAAGAACCGTTTAGCGTATCATTTTTGATAATTTAGAAATCCCGACAGCCGTTTCCGGCACCTCAGAACGTCACTTTCAGACCTGCCACGATACCTCGACCAGGCAGAGGGACACGATCTTTGAGCACGGAGGTGTGCTCACGGGCATCTTCATTGGTCAGGTTCATTCCTTTGACATAAAGATCGAGGGTGGTGGGCCCCTGAACAATGCGGTAGGTCAGGGTTAGATTGACGAGAAAGTAACTGTTGGTTCGGGCTTCATTCATCGCCAGCTGGCTTTGCGGCGCGGCATAGATGCCTTCGAGGCGAGCACCGAAAGCACCGCGCTCCATGCTCAAAGTGCTGGATAGATGGAATGGCGGAATGCGGGGTAGAGACAGACCCGTTTTGGTGTCACGCGCACGCACCACATCAGCACGCAGTTGCAGGTGCAGGTTGTTCTGGTGCTCGGGTGGCTCGGAGGTGATAGGATGCAGCAGGTGGAAGGTGGCCTCCATTTCAGAGCCGATGAATTCGGCGTTCGTGGCCTGATAAATCAGCTCATTGTAGTTCTCCCCCCCGACCACATGCACCACACCTGTCGGGAACTGGCCGATGAAGTTGCTGTAGCGATTGTAATAGCCACCCACGCTTCCAGTGACCCAGCCGATGCGCTTCCGCACATTCAGATCAAAGCCCAGAGACTTCTCCTGCTGGAGGTTGGGATCGCCGATTTCGAATGCGCCGGTGGCTGCATGTGTGCCGTTGGCAAACAACTCCTGATAGGTTGGAGCGCGCTCGGCACGGTTGATGGTGAATGCGACGGCGTATTCATCGTTCGGAGTGAAGACAATGCCCACCGAGCTGCTGAGATTGTCAAACCGCCGTGCCAGTGCGGGACCAAAGGCGGCGCTGTTGAGCGATTCCACTGTGATGTGGTCGTAGCGTCCGCCGAACTGGAAACTCAGCGGCCCGCGGCTGATGTCTTCATAGAGAAAAACGGCATCCGCCTGCGTGATGGTCGGTGGCAAAAAGGCCTCATCACCCGAGGTGCTGAATTCGCTGCGATCTGACTGATAGCCAACCACTCCTTCCATCCCGGCGATTTTTTCATGCTTCACCTCCACACGCGCATCATAGCCATTGTTCTTAAAGAGGGTGCCCGGTATGCCGCCGTCATACTCAGTGTGCTGGTAGCGGGAGGTGGCAATCTTGTAGCTGATCTCCTTGATGAGCGGCAGCGGCTTGTAGAAGGCACCGCGCACATCCAGGCGCTGTTGGTGCATGTCGATAACGACATTCTGCTCGGCAGGAGAGCCGTAGTTGGTGTGGAATTCAGTCCACGCGAAGCCGAAGAAACCTTTGTCCCAGATGTAGCTCAGACCGCTGGTCACACCTTCGGAGCGGAGATTGCTGTTGGGCATGATCTTGCGCGTTTCGGTCTCGCCAGGAGGCAGTGGATTGGTTGTCTGCTCTGCCGTTGTTCTGGCATTGCCAGGGATGCGGAAGTCCTCGGCGGCACGCGTAAAGGACTCAACATGAAAGGCCAGGCCTTTATACCCGCCTTCGACCATGACGCTGGAGAGGTAGCCGTTGTCCACGGAACTGTAGCGCCCGTTCAGCGCCCCTCGGATCGTGCCGTCGAGTTTTTCATCCACGATGCGGCCATCGATCGAATTGACGACACCGCCGATGGCGTTCGAGCCATAGAGAAGGGTTGCAGGACCCCGCACCACTTCGACGGACTTCAGATTGGAGGTGTCGAAGCTCACTGCGTGATCGGCGCTGGTGGCGGAGGCGTCGATGGTGTTGAGGCCGTTTTGGAGGATGCGGACGCGGTCTCCGTCCAGACCGCGGATGATGGGACGGCTGGAGGCTGGGCCGAAGTAAGAACTGCTGACGCCGGGCATGCGGGCCAGGGTTTGGCCGAGGCTGGGTTCGATGGCGAGGGTCAGGTTTTGGCCGCTGAGGACTGAGGCTGACTGCACTTGTTGGAATAACGGTCGCTTTAGAGGAGCCGTAATTACTATTTCATCCATAGGTATTTCCTCCTCCTCCAAGCTGGCGGATTTGCGGACACTTGGCTGGTTAGTTGTGTCGGATTCCGCAATGGATGCACCCGTGAAGGCGAGAAGGAAGAGGCAGATGCGGCACGAGTAATTGCAAGTGGGTTGCATAATTGGACGCTTTATATGCAAACCGATTGCAATTGCAAATCATTTGTATTTTCGATTTCGTATCCTAGTTTTTGCTTATGAAGCTTTTTCTCCGCACCCTTGGTTTTCTGGCTGCCGCAATTCCTTGCTTTGGTGCCACCAAAGTCGCCACGCTGCATCCCATCCTGGCCGATCTCGCGCAGCAGGTGGGTGGCACGAATGTGGAGGTGGTCGAGATTTTGAAGCCAGGGGCTGATGTTCATCATTTTGAGCCGGCACCCAAAGATCTGGCAGAGATGCGCGGGGCGAAGCTGCTGCTGGCTTCGGGCAAGGGCATGGAGAGCTTTCTGGACAAGCTGCGCGACAGCCTGGGCGCGGGTGTGAAGCTGGTGGAGGTGGGGGCGAAGATTCCTTCCATTCCGTTTGAGGAGCATCATCATGAGCATGCGGAGAAGGATGGTGATGAGCATGATCATCATCACCACGGGTCGGAGGACCCGCACTGGTGGCACAGCGCGGAGAACATGAAGCGTGCGGCGCGGGTGGTGGCGGATGAGCTGAGCGCGATTGATCCGGCGAATGCGGCCGCGTATGCAGCGGGGGCGAAGGCGGCGAGCAAGCGGTTTGGGGAGCTGAAGAGCTGGGCGCAGAAGGAGATCGCGAAGGTGGGGAAGAAGGACCGGCTGCTGGTGACGGCGCATGGGGCGTTTGGGTATTTCTGCAAGGAGTATGGGTTTGAGCCGATTTCGCTGCTGGGCATCGGGCGCAGTGATGATGCGTCATCGAAGCATGTGGCGGAGACGATCGAGGAGATCCGTGAGCATGGGATCAAGGCGATCTTCCCGGAAGATCAGGCGAATCCGAAGGTGCTGGCGGAGATTGCGCGCAGCACGGGGGTGAAGATTGGTGAGCCGCTGATTGCTGATGGCACGGCCAAGGTGGCGCATACGTTTGAAACGATGCTGGCGCACAATGTTCGTTCTATTGTGGCTGCGCTGGCTCCTGCGCCTGCCGCAAAATGAGTCGTGCCGTGATTCATTGCCGGAATTTTGAACCACTAATTGGACACTAATAAAACACTAATGTCAGAGGCCGGAATCAATGCCCCTTCTATCCAGCCCCGTCTTTAACTGTTCCTGATGTCATGCGTGGTTTCCCGCCCATTCAGATCTTCCTGCTCGCCCTCACGTTTATCGTGCTGGCGGTGCCTCTGAGCCATCTCACTGGGACGGTGACTCAGGCGAAGACTGCTGCGGTGAAGGTGGTGGAAGAGAAGAGTGTGAAGGCGCTGGTGAGGCTGCGGTATGCGCACAAGCCGGTGACGTTGAGCGTGAAGATTGCTGACAAGGAGTTGATGGCCGGCATTGATGCTTCGCCGATTGAATTGTCCACTGCCCTGGCCGCGGTGAAGGATGGGGTGGATGTGTTTCTGAGCGCCACCTGGGCGGACGGAACGCCGGACACTTCGATCACGCTGGAGCTTGAGCCGGATGGGTTTGCTTCTCGCAGTGAGACGCGCTGGTCTTCGGCGGGAAGTTTGGATGAAGTCATCACCTTTGAATGGAAATGAGTGCCGCCGTTCCCCATGTCCATACCAAAGAGCACGTCTGCTGGGGCGGAGGTTGCGAGCATACGCAGCATCACCGGCTGGAAGTTGTGGATCTCAGTGTGCAGTACCAGGAAGTGCGGGCGCTGGAGAAGATCCACTTTGCGACGGAGTGTGGTCGGAGCATGGCTCTCATCGGCCCCAATGGTGCGGGCAAGAGTACGTTGTTGAAATCGCTGGCGGGGCTGATTCCGGGGGGCAGTGGGAAGATTTTGTGGCGTGGTAAACCGTTGATGCGGAGCAGCCATGAGATCGCGTATCTGCCGCAGCGGGGGGATGTGGACTGGAATTTTCCGATCACGGTACGTGGCTTGGTGGAGATGGGGCGCTATCCGAACCTTGGATGGTGGCGGCAGTATTCGCGACATGATGCGGAGATCGTGGAGCGGGCGCTGAAAAGCATGGAGCTGTGTGATTTGGAGGATCGGCAGATCAGCGCGCTTTCTGGCGGGCAGCAGCAGAGGGCCTTCATTGCCCGTGCGCTGGCGCAGGAGGCGCATGTGCTGCTGCTGGATGAGCCGTTCACGGGTCTGGATAAACCGGCGCAGGAAAATCTGAGCCGACTGTTTAAAGAACTGACGGCTGAGGGGCGGCTGTTGATTGCGAGCCATCATGATCTGCAGACGGTGGCGGGGAATTTTGATGATGTGCTCATCATTCGCCGGCATCAGGTGGCGTTTGGGCCGGTGGCGGAGGCGTTTACGGCTGAGAACATTGCGAGCGCTTATGAGAGCGGGGAGGCGCGCAGCCCTGCGAACTGAATGAGCGTATGAAAAGACTGCATCAATCCATTGCACCGCAGAGATTAGAAGACCGCAGAGACCGGAGTTTGGAATCATACCATCATGCTTTGAAAAGAGGTCTTATCCGATTTCGGGAGCTGGGTTGCGTCAGCAAACTCTCTTATTGGCAAAGGAATACCAATTCCCTGAAACCAGTCCGATTCATGTTAAGTCAAAAATCAAAATCAGTTCATTCCTTTGCCGAAATAAAGAAAGCCGCTGCTTCGATGACAATATTGGTCGGGTGGTGTTTCGAAAAGGCATCTGACGCGAATGAGGGGAAAGTCCGCGAATTATCGCGAATGGTTCAGAATTAAAATCAGTGCCTTATAACACGATGTCCACCTTCACTGACTTCCTCGCTGAACCGATTGCCAAGCGCACGCTGATGGCGTGTCTGATGATTGGGTTTGCGAATGGGTTTGTCAGCGCTTTTGTGGTGCTGCGGAAGG
>JAPLUN010000344.1 GCA_026397715.1 Verrucomicrobiota bacterium | reverse complement strand
CCGTTCGGGGCAGGCTGCTCCAGTGTGGAGGCCCGGCGGAGAACCATGCCGTTGTAGGACAAGGAGGCGTTTTCCATCATGCCGCTAGCAGGCTTGGCTTCTGCCTTGCCTTTTCCTTTGGCTTTGCCGCTGTCCATCATCATGTCGTCACCACCGGCTTCGGCAAGACCACCACCCATGAGGGCGCGTTCCTTGGCTGCCATTTCACGGAAGGCGCTGTATTTGACCAGCACGGTCTGCGCATCCAGTTTGGGATTGCTGAGGTCCAGGTCAATGGAGCGGCTGTAGAGATCTTCCAGCGGCTTGGCATACTTGTCGGGTTCGCCGAGCACCAAGGTCATGTAGGAGTCCCAGGCCTGCTCAGCGCTCATGCGGCGGAGCAGCGGTCCCTGGAAGTAGTAGGGTTCACCCATGGCAATCTTTTCCGAGGTGGCTTCAGACTGATAGGCGCGGGTGTTGTAGATGATGCGCATGAAGCTCTTGATGTCGAACTTCACCCGTTTCATTTCTTCAGCCAGATGGACGAGCAGTTCGGGATTCACGGACTGCTTGGGGTCATCAATGTTGGTCACAGGCTCGCAGATGCCCTGGCCGAAAGCGCGCTTCCACATGCGGTTGGCGATCGCCATGGCGAAGCGAGGATTGCTGGGGTCAGTGGCCCATTTGGCGAATGCCGGACGAAGCTCTTCGGCGGACTTCATCTTCTGTTTGTAGGCAGGAAGATTTTTGTCTTCTTTGCTCCAGGTGATGAACTTGGGTTCCACCGGATCATTGGGCTTGGCATCTGGATACTTATAGTCATGCGGCAGCTTCATAGTGTTGGAGTCCGTGTCTCCGACGATGTAGCGGTTGGCTCCCATGTAGTTCTGGATGCCATTGCGGATGCGCTTGATGTCCTGGCCGCTCTGAGTGACCATTTCTTCAATCTTGGGCATCAGATCTTTCATGGCGTTCATGGCCATGCCGGGGCTTTCTTTGCCCTTGCCTTTGCCGTAAGCACGCATCGTGGTGGTGGTGGCTCCGAAGAAGGAGGCCATTTCATAGAACTGGTGCTGAGTCCAGTCGGAGAACGGGTGGTCATGGCACTGGGCGCAAGCCACATCGGTGCCCAGGAACACAGCAAGCGTGTTGGCCAGATTGTCCAGCGGCATGCCTGCATCACGCAGGAGATAACCAGCGGCACCATCCTGCCACATTTTTCCCTTGGCGGTCAGCATCTCAAACACCATTTTGTCCCATGAGGTGTTTTTCTCGATCTCGTGCTGCATCCAGTTGATATAGGGAACGCCACGCAGGTTGTCCTGTTCGAGGCGGTCTTTCACGCGCAGCATTTCTGCAAAGTAGTTGAACGTGTTGCTGTTGTAACCGGGGCTGTCGAGCAGCATGTCGATCAGTTTGGCACGCTTGTTCGGATTGGTGTCTGCCACGAATTGAGTGGTTTCCGCGTAATTCGGAATGCGACCCACGATGTCGAGATAAACGCGGCGCACGAACTGCTCGTCGCTGGCCAGCGGATTGAATCCGGTGATCGGCTTTTTGCCAGCTATCTTGGCACGCTCAGGATTGGCACGTACAAGGCCATTGGCCACGAGACGGTCAACTGAGGCGGATGCCTGGGCGACCGTGGCGTTTGCCAGCATCACCGGCTGGTCCGAAGGCTTCATGCTTTTTGCCAGCGCCTGGTCTTCCGGAGACAATCTGGTCAGCGCGAACTTGTGAGTAGCGCCGTCTGCGGTTTTCAGAATGATGTCCTCACCATCGAGTCCGATGAATGAGGCGGTGACTTGGCGGCCCGAGGTGTCCGTCCAAGTGCGAATTTCCGCAAAGGCGGAAGACGCAACAAGTGCGGAAACAAGCAGGCTGCTGAGCAGTTTCGTGGTTTGTTTCATGGTGGTGTGGAATGAAGGGAATGGAATTCCAATGGCTCGAACGTGCCGAAGGGGCCTCCAATTAGGCTAATTAGCTGTTTTTTTGCAGTTTCGGCAAGCTTGGACGTGGGAAAGCACCTATTTACCTGGCTCCAAACGGGCCTTTTCCAGCGCGGATGCCATGTCTTTAACCCGATCTTGTTGTGTTTTGGCTAAGTTTTGGCTTTCCCCAATGTCCTGGGACAAGTCATAGAGCTGAGGGCCGGGGCCATTTCCGGTCTCACTGTTGGTACTCTTGTTCTTGGCGGCCCCGGGACTGGCGGGAATGAATTTCCAGTTCCCGATCCTCAGGCTGATTGGACCGCCCTGTTCGACCAGTTCTGTACGTCCGTTAATATTCGTCCCCAGCAGGGCCGGCAGGATATTTTGGCTGTCCACGGCGGCGGCTGGAGCTGGCTGGCCAGTCAAAGCGGCGAAACTGGCGGGGAAATCGACCTGGCAGACCAAGGCAGAACTCACGCCCGCCTTCACCTTTGCGGGCCAGCGAACAATGAAAGGCACCCGGGTGCCTCCCTCGAACGCGCTGTATTTTCCACCCCGCAGGAGGCCGGCGGGCTTGTGATCGCCGAGTTTTTCGACCGCCTTGTCCTGATACCCGTCATCCACCACGGGGCCATTGTCGCTACTGAGGAGGACAAGGGTGCTTTCTTTCAGTCCGAGCCGGTCGAGCGTGGCCAGGATCGTGCCCACGCTGTCGTCGAACTGCAAAATAGCATCTCCACGCGGTCCCAGGCCGCTTTTGCCGACAAAGCGCGGATGGGGGACTCGCGGCACGTGAGGATCATGCGCTGCAAAGTACAGGAAGAAGGGACCGCTCTTGCTTGTCTCGATGAACTTGACCGCCTGGCTGGTAAAAGTGTCCGCCATTTCCTCATCCTTCCACAGGGCCGCTTTCCCTCCCTTCATATAACCTATGCGGCTGATGCCATTGATCAGGGCCATGTCATGCCCATGGCTGGGGTGCATCTTGAGCAGTTCGGGGTTGGCCTTGCCCGTTGGTTCCCCGGGAAAGGGCTGCTTGTAGCTCACCTGGATAGGGTCAGCCGGGTCAAGTCCCACGATTTGATGATCCTTCACAAATACACAAGGCACACGGTCGCCTGTGGCGGCCATGATGAAGCAGTGTTCGAAGCCGATCTCCAGCGGTCCCGGTTGGATCGCGCCATTCCAGTCCAAAGCGCCATCGCCAAGCCCCAGATGCCATTTCCCGATCACACCGGTCTGGTAGCCCGCGTCTTTGAAGACAGAGGCCAGAGTGGCCCGGCCCGGTGGGATGATCATCTTGGCATCGCCCGGCAAAATGCCCGTGCCCTTCTGCCGGAAGGCGTATTCGCCAGTCAGCATCGCGAATCGTGAGGGCGTACAGGTCGCCGCCGAGCAATGTCCGTCCGTGAAGCGCAGCCCTTCGGCCGCCAGCTTGTCGATGTGAGGGGTCGCAATCGTTTTCGATCCGTAGCAGGACAAATCACCATAACCGAGGTCATCTGCGTACAGAAGCACCACATTGGGTTTGTCCGCAGCCATGGTCGCAGACACCAGCATCAGAGCGATCCAGCAGCTTTTCATGGATGAGTGGGGCAGAGGGTTACTTCAGGGCTTTGGCGATGAATGCGGCGATGTCCGCATGCATTTTCTCCATGTCCGGGCGGTTCGTGTACATCATGTGGCCGGACTCATATTCGGCGAATTCGATGTTCCCGCGCAGTTCGTCAGGCAGGTGCATCTGGCGCACGCTCAGCAGCATGTTGTCAGGTGGTGTCACCAGATCACGCCAGCCCACCAGAGCCAGCACCTTGAGATGAGGGTTTTGTTTGATCGCCTCTGCCAGCTGGCCGCTCACGCTCGTGTAGCTGTTGCCCTTGCCGTGGTTCCAGTTCGGTTGCGGTGCCAGCACTTCGTAGGGCAGGTCTTTTTCATACTTCAGTTCCTCGCGCAAATAGGCGTTCATTGAAGCCGCAGCGATGCTGCCCACCACGCGCATGAAAGGCTCGATTTGCGGATGATTTTCCGACTCATCGCCATCCCGCCCTGTCACACGCGCATCGTAGGCACCGAGCACCAGCTTTTCTTTGCGCAGCAGCCGCTCGCGAAACAACCCGCTGTCGATCCGCAGTTCCTGTTCCTCAATGAGCTTCGGTTCCAAGCCAGTCAACCGGGCCAGTTTTTTCACCACTACCTCGCGCTCCGCGGCTGTCAGGTCGCTTCCCTTGAGCAGGGCCGAGGCGTATTCACCGAAGGCAAACGCGCGCGATTCCGCTACGGCCTTTTTGAAATCCGCCTGCAAATCCGCCGGCAGCTTCTTGTGGTAGTGCGCTGTCGCGGTCATCGCAGGCAGTCCCACCAGGTATGGTGTTTCATTCAGCGGTCCGGGGATCAGCGTCGCGTAATCAAGCAGTCCGGACACGATCACGATGCCGTTCAAGTACATGCGGTGCCGCTGCTGCAGATGCTCCGCCAGTCCGCCGCCGCGAATGCCGCCGTAGCTTTCCCCTGCAATGAATTTCGGCGACCGCCAGCGTTCCTCACGCGTGACCCACAAGCGCATGAACTCACCCACGCTGGCGATGTCTTCCTGCACGCCGAGAAACTCGCTGAGATTCTTCGGATCTTCAGCACGGCTGAAGCCGGTGTTCACCGGGTCGATGAACACCAGATCCGTCACATCCAGCAATGAGAACTCATTGTTTACCAGTCCGCCCGGTGGCAGCGGGGGCGTGAGTCCATCCGCTGGTAAATCCACCCGCTTGGGGCCGAAGGCTCCCAGATGCAGCCACACTGAGCTGCTGCCGGGGCCGCCATTGAAGCAGAATGTCACAGGCCGCGTGGCCGCGTCCTTCACGTCCTTCATGGTGTAGGCCGTGTAAAAGACCTGCGCCGAAGGTTTTCCATCCGGTTTCAAGATGGGCAGCGTGCCCGCCTTGGCTTCATAGGCGATTTCTTTGCCACCGATGGTCACCTTGCCGCTCGTCACCACCGGCTTGTCAGCATCAGGCTTCTTGGCTTCTTTTTTCTCATCTGCTTTGCCTTCCTTTTTCTCCGCTGGCGGTGCTTCAGGTTTGGCTGGCTTGTCTTCTTTAGCGGCAAGGCAAACGGGCATCGCAAGGGCCAGTACGGAGGTCAAAAGGGTCGGTCGGATACGCATGGTGACCGGAAGCATGGCACGCGCGCCACGCCTTGAGAATCAAAATCCGCACGAAACCACCACGATCACGCCTGCTTGCAGGCCTTGATCGTGTTCGCCATGAGCATGGCGATGGTCATCGGTCCGACACCGCCGGGGACGGGAGTGATCGCACGGCATTTCGGCGCGACTTCATCGTAGGCGACGTCGCCGACAAGCTTGTAGCCCTTTTCGGTGGTGGGATCGTCCACGCGGTTGATTGCCCACGTCGATCACGACTGCGCCTTCTTTCACCTGCTCGGCCTTGATGAAATGCGGGCGGCCTATAGCAGCGATGATGATGTCCGCTGTGCGGGTGATAGCGGCGAGATCGCGTGTGCGGGAATGCGTGACGGTGACGGTGGCGTCGCCGCCTTTGCCCTTGGCCATGAGCAGCAAGGCCATAGGTTTGCCCACGATCATGCTGCGGCCGACCACCACGGCATGCGAGCCACTCGTTTCGATGCCGGCTTCGATCAGCAGCCGCTGGCAGCCCAGCGGGGTGCAAGGGACGAACCCCGTGGGGTCTTCCAGCGCGAGTTTTGCCACATTGACCGGATGAAAGCCATCCACATCCTTCGCCGGATCAATGGCCCGCACGATGGCGGCCTCATCGATGTGCTTGGGGGGCGGGCTTTGCACCAGGATGCCATGAATCGCCGGATCGTTGTTCAAGGCATGCACATGAGCCATCAGTTCGTCCTGAGTCGTGGTGGCTGGGAGTTCGAGTTTGACGGAGTGCAGGCCCAGATCACGGCACTTTTTATCTTTGGAACGCACGTAGGCGCGGGACGCCGGATCATCACCCACAAGGACGACTGCGAGGCCTGGCTTGCGACCCAGCGCGGCCAGTTCCGCAATCTCGCGACGGCATTCTTCGAGGACTTTTTCGGCTACGGCGGTTCCAGAGATGATCTGCATGTTTTCTGGTCACGCAGGCGAGGCAGGGAGTCAACCACCGACGCCAAAAACCGTGGGTCGATTTTTCTGTAACCACCCGTCCGCTCCCGGCATTCGGCTCACTGTGCGGCAATAACGCCACGAATCATCCAAACCCAAAACACCTCATGAAAACCATCTTCATCCTCATCACTCTCGGTTTCACCCTCGGCAGTGCCCAAGCGCGCGATTTTGGCCGCAGTTCTACAGTCACCTCCAAGCGCGGCACCGGCTCGCGTGTGGTCGCGGGTAATGTCACCCGTGGCACTGGGGCCAGCCGCACCGCCACCACCACGGGTGCCCAAGGTAAAACCACGACGGCCAGCCAGCAGGTGAACCGCACTGCGAGCGGCCGCGCCTCCACCGGTGCAATCACCGGCCCCAATGGCAAAACGGCCACGACTAGCGGCTCTGTGACTCACGCCGATGGCACCCGCACCGCCACCCGCAGCGCCACGGGGGCGAACGGCCAGACGAAATCCGCGACCACCACGACGACGAAGAATTAACCCGCCACTTTCCAGCTTCCCCACTCCTCCAAAGTATGAAAATACTGATTCTGACACTCCTGGCTGTCTTTGGCACTGCGGTGCGGCATTTCCTGAATTTTCGCAAGCAGACGCCTCTGAGCGAAGAACAGAAGGCTGCGATCGGCAAGATCCTCGCAGAAAACCGTGAGGAAATCCGTGCGCAGATCAACCAGGGTCGCTCTGCCCGCCATGCCATGGAGGCGGCAGTCAAAGAAAACGGCAGCACCAAGGCGGCTGCGGAAAAGATCGGCGATGCCGCACGTGATCGCGCGTTGCTGATGGCCCGCATTGGTGCGCAGGTGCGGCCGCTTCTCACCCCAGCGCAGCAAAAGCAGCTCGAAGACGCCCGCGCAGAGATCGAAGGCCTCGTCGATGGCGCTCTCGCCTCCGCGCTGCGCTGACCCAGCTTGTCTCTACGGCAACGGGGCTCGATCTTCGCGGGTCCGACTCGTTGCCATTCTCCGTTTTGCAATTACCTGCGTTACCTGCTGTGACCGCCCCCGCACATTCTGAAGGCTTCGTGGACGATGACCTCGTCCTGATTCAGGCGGCGCAGGCGGGAGATCTCGATGCCTTTGATCAAATCATCACACGCCACCAGTCCACCATGACCGCCATGCTTCACCGCTTCTCCGCCAACCGTGCCGATCTTGAGGACATGGTGCAGGAGACGTTTGTGCGCGCCTGGCGCGCACTGCCCCTGTGGCGGCCGGACAAACCCTTTCTGCACTGGCTCAAACGGATCGCGGCCAACATCGGCCTCGAATTCTGTCGCAAGCACCAGCGCTCACCCTTTTCACGCCTCGTTCAGCCGACCGATGAATCACATCCTCTCGACCACATCGCCTGTGCCGATGACGTCCCAACTGCTAGTGACGCTCTCGCCAGTGCGCAGTTCATCCTTTCGCATCTCCCGTCGGATGACCGTGCTTTGCTCACGCTGCTGCACCTCGAACAAATGCCGCTGGGTGATATCGCCGCGCACTTCGGCTGGAGCAAAGTCAACGCCAAGGTGAAAGCCTTCCGCGCACGGCAGCGACTTAAAACCATTCTCACACGTCATGGATACACCATCTCGTAAACCCTCCTCCTGGGAACAGCTCACGCACCATGCACGATCGGTTCCTGCGCCAGCGGACATGAATATGCGTGCAGTTATTCGTGCTGAAATCACCTCGTCCCAGGTGCCGCCACAAGCCGCGTCTCTATTTGACGATGTTCTCAGTCTGTTTCGTTCTCGATGGCTACAGTCAAGTTTTGCATGTCTCGCGGCCGCAGCCGTTCTAGCCTGCCTCGAGAGCCTTGACGTCATGAATGAAATTGCCTGGATCTGGCAGCTTCAGGGCCCTGTGTTCGCAGGCATTTGATTTCCATGAACACTCCATCCAACACCTCGTCACGCTGGAAAGCCGTCCTGCTGCTGCTGCTGGTCTTTGCCCTCGGGGCAGGTTGCGGCATCGGTGGAGGGCTGCTGGTCCTGCGTCGATTCGTTCAGCATGCCATCGCGCATCCAGATGAGTCACACGCTCCGGTTGACCGGGTTGTCGGCAAGATCGAATCCCTGCTGCTGGCGGAGCTTGATCTCACGGATTCCGAGCGCAGCGCGGTGCATGTGGAGCTGCTGCAAGCCGCCACAGAATTCAAGGCATTGCGCCGCGAGGTCTGGCAGAAGGCCGGCGTGAGCGTGTCGGATTCGCTTGATCGCATTTGCCAGCATCTCCCTGCTGAAAAGCAGGCGATCCTGCGCAAAAAAGCCGCCGAACGGCTGGGTCCCTGGGGCCTGCTCAGTAGCAAGCCGTAACTCTATTGGCGTTACTTCAGCATAATCCTGCCGCGCCTTGGCGGCTTCTACCTCAGGCTGCAGCCAGCAGCTTTTGTTTGCCGCCTTCGGCCAAGAGGGCGGCGAGTTCAGGCATGTAGCGGGTAATCTCGTGCGAGAGCATCGAGAGCCGGGTTTCGGATTTCCAGCTGCCTTTCTTGCTGCGGTCCATGTCGGTCATTTCGACTTCGACGAGGGTGGAGAAGACAGTGGAGTCAGCCTGAGGATCGTGTTGCAGTGTCATGATGATAGTGAAGGTTGATCCGGCGTCAAAAGAACGAGTTGTCCGTCCTTGAGAGTCCATTTGCGTCTGTCCAAAGCACCCGTGTTCAACATGGCATCAATTCCATTGCTCAAGAGCATCCTCGCCGCCTCGGCGGGGCTGCTGCCAAACGTGCCCTTCAAGGTCATGTCTTCGAGGTACTGCTTGATCTGCGGTGTGATCGCGATCGTCAGTGACAATGAGTCGAAGGTGTTTGAGGGGCGTGCCATCCAATAATAACCGGGTAATAACCCCATTTTAATTCCAACTTGACCCGATGGTCAAGGTTGGCTTCCATTAATTTGGGGTTTTAACCCCATAAAAACCCCGGTTTTATTTAAGCTTTATTAAGCATCTGGCAGTTAGCGATGGAAACCGGCCACGAACTGCGTTCAAAACCGCCCAATCCTATGAAACGATTCCTCCGTATCTCTTTCCCTACCGCCCTGCTCGGGGCCGCTCTCCTCAGTCTGAACGCCCAAACCAAGGAAGAAGGTGGCTGGCAGAACTGGTTTGCCGATGGTTCACTGCAAGGCGGCCAGATCATCAGCGGCAAAGCCACCTACAAAGTCGAAAACGGCGTGCTCACCGGCACCACCACGGAGGGCAGTCCAAACACCTTCCTCGCTATCGGCCCGTTTAAGGATTTCGAACTCGAGTTTGAGGTGAATGTGGATGACGCGCTCAATTCCGGTGTGCAGGTGCGCAGTCACATCGCCAAAGAAGGTGATCCAGTGCCTGAAGGTGCCAAAGGCAAGCTTCCAGCCGGACGCCTCTACGGACCACAGTGCGAGATCGCCATCAACGGCACCGCTGGCGACTTTTACGATGAGGCACGTCGCGGCACCTGGTGGAGCATTCTGACGAAAACGGAGGCGGTCCGGACGGATGCCGCGAAAGCAGCCTTCAAAAAAGGCGAATGGAACCACTACCGTATCGTGGTGAAAGGGGATCACTACCAGAGCTTCGTCAACGGAGTGCCTGCCGCCGACTTCACCCAGCCCAATGACCCCGAAGGCTACATCGGCTTTCAAGTGCACGGCATCAAGGGCGGCACCGGCCCCTACAGCGTTCGCTGGCGCAATGTGAAGTTCCGCGAAACGAAGTAAATTCCGACCAAGACTAGGCCGCTTCCGCCTGCGGCCGCCATCCAGCTGCGCCACCAAGGTGTGAGCTGGATGGGAATGGGACGGGAACGATCTCCCGCCAGCAGGAGCATCCATTTGGGTGGCGCGTCGGGCTGCGTTGCATCGTGGGTCCAGAGCAGCACGTCGTGGAGTTTGCCCTTGGGCATTTCAAAAACAATCTCCGGCTCGGCGCTGCGCCAGCGCCAGGCTGAGGTGATCAACGCATGCGATTCACCTTCGGTGCCATAAGGCAGGTAGGCGGCAGGGGCATAATCGGCCCAGTTATGATGCTCCGAGATCGTTGCCTTGCCCATGTTAGTTAGCGGCACCAAGGATTCATTCTGCCGCAGGCGCACCGGATCAGACAGCGCTTCGAGCGCGGCAGCTTCATCCATAATGAGCGGGTTGCTGCCGTAGTCAGCAGTGATTTCCAGCAACACCTCGGCATCCGGCAGGAGGGTGAGCTTGGCGCTCAAAAACTCTGCCCCATGCCCCAAAGCACACAGGGGGGCCAGAACGGCTCCCCCTGCGGCGAGAATGAGGATGGATCGCGCGAGGCGCATCATTACTTCTTCACGTTCCACTTCAAGACACGGCCCCACTTGTTCCACTCGGTTTCGAGGATGTTGCCGTCATTGTCGAAGGTGATGCCATGCGGGCTGGTCACGACACCCTGCTTCCAGTCCTTGGGTTCGATGCCGGGGGTGTTGGTCATCTGCGGGCTGGTGCCGAGATCGGCCACGCGCTTGTTGGCCTTGTCCCAGACGCTGACGTTGCCGGCGATTTCGGCCACGCACATCAGATCGCCGTGGAAGCTGGCGGAGCTGGGGTTGCGCATTTCGGTGGCGATTTCGCCGATGAAATTGCCTGCGAGGTCGGTGTGCAGCATGCGCTTGTGGCCACGGTCACAGATCATGACACGGGCGGGTTCAAAGCGCGTGTCGATGAAGATCTTGTGGGCGTTTGCGAGCGCGAGCGGCTTGTCAGGGCCGCCGAACACGCTCTTGAACTTGCCGTCGGCGCTGAACACAAAGATGAAGCTGCGGCCATAGCCATCGACGACGTAGATGTCGCCATTGGGCGCCACGTCACAGTTGGTGAGCTTGAGGCCGCCAGCTGCGCCGACGCCCTTTTCTTTGGCGATTTTCTTCTCGGTGCCGTCAGCGAGCTTGAGGGTGATCTCCGTTTTGGTATCTGCAATCTTCAGGCCCGATGCGATGGGAGTCTTCTTTTTAGGGTCGACCTCGTCGGTTTTGGTGACACTCACAAAATCACGCTGCTCAGCCGGGAAGGCGCTGGTGGGGATCTCCAAGACGACGGTGCCGTCAAGCTTGCACTTGATTACGCGTGCCTCGTCCAGCACAGCGGCGTAGATGAATTCGCCATCGCCCATTTTACGAATCACAAAGCCGTGCAGGGAAGGGGGCAGGGGGAGGGTTTTGATGAACTTGCCGTCCTTGCTGTACACTTGCAGGCCCGCAAGCGCGGGGTCCTTGTCCTTCACGCTCACGTAGATGTTGCCAGCGGAATCCACGGCGATTTCGCCGTGGCCGTCGCCGATGGTTTCTTTGCCGGGAGGCGGGGTGATGAAGTTCGGGACGAATTCATAGGCCACTTCGGCAGCAGCGGTGCTGGCGAGGGCCATGACGGACAGGAGGGAGAGGATGCGGTTGCTCATCAGGTAGATTCAAACGGAACGCGAGGGCAGCGTCAATCGTACAACAGTGATTTTGCTGGATGATCCTGTCATACGGCAGGAAACTTCAGGTCACACAGCGTGTTCCCATGAATCTTCCCATGAAAAAAACTCTCTTCATTCTGCTCGGCAGCGCAGCGCTGGCGGTCTCCGTCGCCGGTTTGCGTGCGCAGGCGCAGCTCACTGAGTTCGACGAAAAATTCAAGGCGTTCGACCAGAACAGCGACGGCATCATCAGTGGGAGTGAAATGAACGGCGCGAACTTCCTGCCCAGGCTGGACTTGAACAAGGATGGCAAGCTGACGCATGATGAAGCGCTCGAAGCCGTCCAGAAAATGCGCAAGCTCTCGGGCAATCTGCCCACTGGGGTTGGTGATGAGCCAACGCCCGTCCTCTTCAAGCGCATGGACAAAAACAGCGACGGCAAGCTGACCGCTGAAGAATTGCCAAACAAAAAATGGTTCAACGGCCTTGATACGGACAAAGACGGCTCGGTGACGCTGGAAGAGGCGGAGAAGGTGATCGCCACTTTGCGCAAGCGCGGCAGCACGGGAAGCGCGGCCACTGAGAGCCCGATCAGACCCGCCTCCGAGGATCCTTCCTTCAAGGAGGCACCTGAGTTGCTCAAAGGCAGCGAACATGGAGTGGGGCGCATGGTTGCCGATCTCGCTTTGAAGACCTTGCAGGGAAGTGAAATCAAACTGAGCAGCGCCGCAGGCAAGAACGGCCTCGTGATTGCACTGTTCAGCGCGAGCTGCCCAATCAGCGGCAAGCTGGCGCCCGAGACCGCAAGGCTTGAAGCGTCACTGAAGGAACAAGGTGTGGGCATGCTGCTGGTGAACGCTCCACCGGGCCAGAAAGCCGAGGAGATTTCGCAGTTCATCGCAGACCACAAGCTGGTCTCCCCGGTCGCTACTGATGCGGATGGCAAACTTGCGCAGCAACTCGCGGCGACGACCACGACAGAGGTGTTCTTGCTCGATGCTGCACGCACGCTCGTGTACCGCGGTGCACTGAATGATCAATATGGCCTCGGCTACTCAAAGGACATGCCGCAGCATCATTACCTGCGCGATGCCGTGGCTGCGATGGTGCGTGGCGAGCCGGCAGAACTGGTCGCGACCAGTGCGCCGGGATGTGCGCTGGATCTGCCGGCGCAACAGGTCATCGCCAGCACACCCGTGACTTATCACCGCGACATCGCACGCATCATGGAGGCAAACTGCGTGGAGTGCCATCACAAAGGCGGTGTTGGGCCGTTCGCACTGGATTCGTTTGAGGCGGTGATCGAGCACGCCGGAATGATCCGCAAGCAGGTGGAGCGCGGGGCCATGCCGCCGTGGTTTGCAGCTCCGCTCGAAGGGCGTGCCCACTCCCCATGGATCAATGACCGTTCTTTATCCGAACGTGATCGTTCGGATTTGCTGGCATGGTTGAGTGCGGACCGTGCCAAGGGCGACATTGCGGATGCGCCCAAGCCGCGCGTTTTCCCCAGCGAATGGAGCTTTGGAAAGCCGGATGCAATCATCGCTGCCGCAAAGCCGATTGCCATCAAGGCCGAAGGCACGATGCCCTACCAGCACGTGACTGTGGCCACCGAATTTCCCGAAGACCGCTGGGTGCGCGGTTATGAGATTCTTCCCAGCGCCCGCGAGGTGGTGCATCACGTCATTGTCAGTGTGCATGAAAAAGGCAGCAAGGTGCGCGGTGGTGGCGATGAAGGTGCCGAAGGCTATTGGGCGGCTTATGTTCCCGGCAATACGAAGCAGATTTACCCCGAGGGATTCGCCCGCAAGCTGCCAGCAGGTGCGACGGTGAGTTTCCAGATTCACTACACGCCGAACGGCAAGGCGGTGGAAGACACGATCCGCATGGGGCTGCTGTTTTCTAAGACACCGCCAAAATATGTCGTTCACACCACCGGCCTGTCCAATGCGCGCCTCAGCATCCCCCCGGGAGAGGCCAATCATGTAGAGGTGGCCCAGCGCACGCTGCCCGTGGACGTCAATGTGATGGCCTGGATGGCCCACATGCACGTGCGTGGCAAGGCCTTCAAATTCGAGGTCACTCTGCCCGGCGGCAAGACCGAGACGCTTCTGGACATCCCCAAATACGACTTCAACTGGCAGCTCCGCTACGACTACGCCATGCCGCATTTCCTGCCCCGTGGCAGCACAGTGAAAATCACCGCAGTGTATGACAACAGCTCCGGCAATCCGGCTAACCCTGATCCCACCAAAACCGTTCGCTGGGGGCAGCAGACCTTCGACGAGATGATGATCGGCTACATGGAGCACTACACTCCATTGAACCCGGAGGTCGCCGACGTGAAGAAGTGAAGTTCCTCAGCGATAGCGTGTGGCGCCTTCATTGAGGAAATTGGCATGAACCGTTTTTCTGATTTCCAACAATTCAGGGATGAACTGCTTCACATAGGGAGCTCGGTCTGCATTGGAGAGCATGCTTATTTGTGAAGATGAAACCTGGGCAACGGAGGCAAAAAATTCAGCAAACACAGGCACCACCTGGGTAATGGCCATTGTGCCTTTCGTGAACCCCAGCCGTTGATTGACCTTGGCGATACCGTTGCTGATGGCCGCTCCTAAAGTAAATCTGCTGCCATCCACAATGACCTCGCGGATGATGTAGTCTCCCCGGGGCCGGCTGGGAATGTCAAACCCTCCGCGATTGGGCTTGGGGTCGAGATAGCATGCGGCAGCCAATGTCAAAGTATCACGGTGGAAAGCTTTCAGCTCGGCCAATGAACTCATCAGTGAGGTGTATTGCATTTTCCGCCATTGGGTCACCTTATCAGGCCTCACAGCAAAGCGTCTTACATTTTCGAAAACGGTTCCCCGGGTCCAGATGTCACTTTTGCCCGCATCCAGGTAGGTTGAGATACCTAGCACCTGCTTGGTGTCTGTGAGAACAACGGGCCCGCCGCTGTTGCCAGGCACGATCTGGCAGCTGACTTCGATTCGGTCACTTCCCAAACCTAGCACCGCGCCTTCCAGCGCCGTCACGGCGTCGCCTCCCAGACTGTTGCCATAGGCAGTGACCCTTTGATTGACGGCGACTGAAAAATTGGTGTCTACAAGGGCATAAGAAGTCTCGCCCTCTTTGAGCGTCACAGGGAAACGTGCCACGTCTTCAAGGCCATTGGATGAGTTGGAATCGTATGTGTTCGAAAGCTCAATTTCGTATGGAATCGGGATATTCCGCCCCGATGCCGTTTTGATGCTCTCAATCTTGGAGGTGAAACCCTTTGGCGTGCCACAGATGACATGCGCGTTGGTATAGACGTAGGTTTTGCCATTCACCTGGGCGATGAAGCCTGAGCCGCTGCCATGGTCTGTTTTGATGATGATGAGACAACCTGCATCAAAGGATGAACACGCTGCTGGCGCAGGTGTGGTGGCCGTCACACTGGGGGTGGCTGGTGCTTGAGCCTTGGCCATTTCCGGCTGCGTTGGCTCACTGGTTGGGGACTTTGATTTGAGCTCTGCTTCTGGAGGCGATGTTTTAAAAGCCGTAACCGCAGCAATCAGCTTGGGTATCAGGGCGTTCGCTCCCATATCATATTTCTCTCTTAAATTCTCAGGCAGCAGATCCACCGTAACAGTGCCAACGCCATCGGCATAGATCAATGAGATGCCTGATTCATCCACTTTGCGGATTTTGGCAGACCGGACCAGCTTGCCATTGGTTAGCGTGAAATCTCCCAATTCCTTGCCAGAGGCAGAGGAACGTGCGTTCTCCACTGCCGTTTTGAATGAGTCGGTGTTCTGTGCCAGATCAGCGTTGATTTTTTCAAGGCGCTTGTCGAGGATGCCCTTGGCCTTCAGAAGCACCTGATTTTTTTCCATGGTATCGCGGCGTGGATTGAGAAACGCTTTCTTTTGAGCGATGAGACTGCGCTGGGCGGCGAGTCGGGAAGTAACTTCCTGCACAGCCAGCTCTGATGCCTTGAGCTTGGTGGTATGATCGTGATAAAAATAGCCGCCGATGCTGCCGCCGATTAGAATCAGAAGCCAAAACTTGGGTGAGGTAAGCATGTTGGTGGGGATTATTGAGCGTTGAGGGCTTTGTAAGCATCAAGCTTGGCTTGAACTTTTTTCAGCAACTCATCGCCCTGGGTGCATTTTTTGCTCAATCCGGCCAGAGCCTGTTCGATTGCGGCATTGTATTTCACCCACTCCACATGCTGTTGCTCGAGCAGATTCAGGTCAATGGTATTGGTGCCTTGGGCTAGTTCAGCATCGAGATTTCCCATCTCTTCATTGCCTTTAATGAACTCTGCTTCCAATGCCGCCTGTTCTTTAGACATGGGCTCATTTTTATCGCAGCTGGCCAATAGAATGCCTGCCAAAGCAGTAAAAATGCATGGATAGTTCATGTTGAACATTCTTAGCATCAGACCATGAGGTGTCAAAAGTGACAAGAAAAAACGCTACGGGGTATCCCGGATTTTTGGATGAAAGCTGACGCGGCAGTAGCGTTGCCCCGCCTCGAAATGGCAATTTCGAATTTTGGAACGATAAGGCAACCGCTGTGTGACAGATACAGCCACCCCGCCAATTCTTAACCAACCAAAACCGCGAGTTGGGTTCAGCAGACTTTCGATGCGATGATCATTGGCTGCATGGCGCACTTCAACCCGCTGAAGATGGCGAGAGGAGATTGGGCGTTACTTGCCTCTTATCGCATAGTCGAGTTCGACGGCGAGCTTTCCACGTTCTTCAACCAAGCTGGCCTTTTGATTCTCCAGCAAAGCTGCTTGAGCTAGATTTTTATTCGCATTTTCAGTATGCCGTGTGGAAGGCACCCCCCGATATTTTGCTGCCTCTGCTAGTGATTGATGACTTTGTGCCGCAGTTCGATATTGCGCCACTAAACCGTTGTAGTTTGCGATGCGTGAATCCAACTCAGCCATCCGCAATTTGATGCTTTTTATCTTGGAATCATCAACGGTGATTTTTTTGGCAATGGGGCCGACGGAAGGCGAACTGGCAGGTATTTCGAGAGATGAGAGATTGTTGGTGCCGTCCGTTCCTGCCTCTTGCAGCAATGCTATTTGGGCTTGCTGAATCATGGAGACAAGAGCATTCGGCCCCAGATCATATTGTTCCTTCAAATTTTCAGGAACCTGATCCGATGGCATTGTGCCGACGCCATCAGCATGGATGAAAGAAATGCCGGACTCATCCACTTTACGAATTTTAACGTTAAGCAGAGTTTTGCCGTTGGCTAATTTGATCTCTCCCAGTTCGGTGCCTGGTGCATTGTTTCGCGTTCTCTCCACCGATTCTCTCATGGATTCGAGGGCAAATTTGAAATCGCTATCAGCTTTATTGTAACGCTGGCCCAAGGTTTCTTGTGCCCCAAGGAGAGTGGTGTTTTTTTCAGCCTCAGCCTTGATTTTGTTAACAATTCGCTCCTTTTCGTTCCAAGATTTCTTTTTAACGGATAGGAGATCCTTCATGGATGCCAGCCTGGACTGGCTCTGCTGCAAAGCTAAATTGGCATCGTCCACCGTATCTTGGTAGTGGATATAATAACTAAACGAAATAATGAGGCCGACCAGAAAAAGGGTGACCCAGATTTTTGATTCTTCAAACATGATGACCGTTGGCTGAATTTAGTACAGGTATTTGGCTTTGTAGGTATCCAAGCGGGGACGAAATACACTCAGTGCAGCCTCGGCTTCGGCGCATTTTTTGCTGAGATCAGCCAGCGTGGCCTCCAATTCCGCATTTTTTTTCACCGATTCTTCCAGGTGGTGCTCCAAGGTCATTCCGTTCGGTAGAGGAATGGTCCGAAGTGATTCAAATTTGTCATCAATGGAGACCATTTCTTTAGTGATTTGTTGAATCTCCACTTCAAGCTTAGCCCGCTCATTATTCAAAGTGCCAACTTTATCGCAGGAACTTGCAAAAATGGTGGCTGCAAGGCCAGTTAAGATAAGGGGGCGGGACATTAGGTAATGTTGTGGGGTTGCTAGGAATGAATGAATCTTGTGATTATAAATACATTTAGAAACAATGTTTGCATCCGGAAAGTGGTGCAAAGAAAGCTTCTTTGTGATGAAAAAGGAACTCTACAAGCCCTGAGTCTTGCCAGCTGGGGCTGATTTGGAGGGCACCGGCGGACTGAGTTCATCAAGCAGGCGCAGCAGACTGCCATGAATGGACTTCGGGCCGAGGTCATACTTCTGCACAAACTCCACCGGCAGCTCATCGGTTCTCGCCTGCAGGTTGGCCACCCCCTCTTCGTGCAGAAAAGAGATCGAATCGTCGTTGATCTTGAAGATTTTGGCGTTGTACAGAGCTGCACGGCCTGGCAGCCTGAGTTCAGGTATCACGGTGCCTATGGCGAATTTACGGGTGTTCTCCACGGCTGCCGCTGTGGAATCGGCCATGTATTTGATCTCGCCGGTCAGTTTGCGCTCTTTGGTGTCCAGAAAGTCGCGCTGCCGAATGACCTCGGTCATGCGAGCCTCCAGCTGATCCAGCTTGTCTTTGGCGGCTTTGATCTCAGTCCATTCCTGCCGGCGCAGTTCCGCAGTTTCTCGAGCGGTGTCGGCCTGGGTTTTCAATTCGGCAATCTCCGTTTTGAGTTTGTCGAGTTTGGCAAGGTAGTCGCAGCCACCGATGATGCAGGCGAGCAGGAGCAGGGCCTTGAGAAAGGAGCTGAAACGAAATTCAAACACGGTGTTTCGAGGTGTGGCTTACTTGGGTTGCGCGGCTTTGAATGCTTCAGCGGCCGGCTTGAGCTTGGCGAACTCGGTTTCAATGGCTGACAGCTTGCGTTCCCTGGGGCCATTGACAAATTCCAACGGACGCAGCTGGGTCTCCTTGATCTGGGCCTGTTCAACAAGGCGCGTCAAGCCCTCCCTGCCACCGAGTGTAGCGATATCTTTGTCATACTGCTGGGTGGCTGCTTCTTCCTTTTTAACTGCGGCGTCCAGCACGGCGAGTTCACGCTTGAGCTCCGCGTGGCGGTCGCAAGACAGGCTCGTCAAGCAGAGCACCAGACAACAAAAGCAAAGAGGCGGTTTCATGTGAGGGTGCAGTAGATGATCCCCGCCAGCGGAGACTTTCAGGATTTAATCTTGAATGGTCTGGTGCGCAACTTCCTTGCCATTCGGCAAACCCATCCTAGCATCGACGTGTGATAGCGATTGCAACAGCGAGTCAGAAGGGCGGGGTGGGTAAAACCACGTTGTGCATCAATCTCGCTTATTCACTGGCGCGGCGCGGCTGGCGCGTGCTGTTGATCGACACGGATCCGCAGGGCGGCGTGGGTCTGTCGCTGGCGAAGAGCACCAAGGCGCGTGAGGGCTTTCATGAGTTTCTCGTTCGTGGCGGAGATTTGAACAAGATGGTGGTGCCAACGCGGCTCCCAGAACTGGAGATCGTACCCGCCGGGCAGTATGACACCTGCGCACGGCAGGGCTGGTCGACTCATGAGGTGCCGGCTCGGCTGGCCGATTTGCTGCGCGGGGCCGAGCTGCGAGGTGTCGATGTCGTGCTGATGGACACAGCGGCCGGGATGAGCAGCACGACTGAAGCGGTGGTGAAGGCCTGTGACTTTGTGGTGCTGCCCCAGCAGGCGGAGCCGCTGGCGATCCGCAGCGTGCCGCATTTGCTGGAGACACTGGCGCGTTTTCGTGCAGAAGGTGCTGGAGTGCGTGTGGCGGGCATTTTGCTGACGATGGTGATGCGAGAAAATGAAATGAGCTTGAAGGTTGCGCGGGAACTGCGCGAAATGCTGCCTGCAAACCTGATGTTTCAGCAAAGCATTCCGCGCCTGTCCTCGTTTCTCGAAGCGAGTGCTCTGGGGGTGCCGGTGGCGCTGACAAAGCGCAACCCACCGCCCGAAGCATTGATTTTTGACCAGATCGCCGCCGAACTGGAGCAGCGGATTGGATTGACCCACGAACGTGAAAGGGGGCATGGCCATG
>JAPLUN010000622.1 GCA_026397715.1 Verrucomicrobiota bacterium | reverse complement strand
TCGGAGGCAACGCCGCAAACGATCCGCATCGATCTGCCCAACAGCGGTCCCAGGGCCTGGGCTGCCGCTGATGTGGTGGTGCGCGATCCCGGAGGAAACGCTTTGCTGGTTCGTCGCAGTGGCATCGAGTGGTTCAAGCTGCTCGTCCCTCTGCCTGCTGGTGTGACGAGTTGCGTCGTTGAGGCAATCCCGCCTTCTGGCGGCTGGACGAAGTCCACAACGGAAAAAGACCGGACCATTCAAGATCCCATCAGCGTTGTGAAGATGCGCATCGCGAAATGGCACGATGGCCGGGATGCGGCCTTGAGCATCCGCTTTGACGACTCACACCCCACGCATCTCAGCAAAGCGGTGCCCATTCTCGACAGCTATGGCTTTCGCGGTACTTTCATGATCAATCCCGGTGCCTCCGAAACGGGCAGCCGTCACGTTTCCGAATTTAACCAGCAGCGTGCCGCATGGGAGGCGCTGGCAAAGCAAGGAAAGCACGAACTCGCCAACCACTCGGCGCATCACCGGGGTGGATTGGGTGATGTGGACATGGAGGCCGAGATTGGCGAGGCCGCGCAGGCGATTTGGCAGATGACACCCGGCAGGAGCAGGCTCACCGCTTTGAACCTTGGCGGCGGCACGCGCTGGGAGACCACGCGCTCCCTGCGCTACTACCTCGACAAGTATCACCATTTCGATGCCTCAGAAAACAGCACGGGTATGGATGACAGCTATGGCGATCGTGTCGAAAATTTTCGCCGGATTCTGCAGCAGCACCTCCAGCGCGGCCTCTGGTGCCGCATTCACTACCACTACATTGGTGAGGGGCTCAGCAGCACCGAGGCGAACTTCCGTGCGGCCATGGACATCGTGAAACAACATCAGGCCGACCTCTGGATCGCCGGCATGGCAGACATCTACAAATACCTGACTGAGCGCGATGCCGCGAAGCTCACCTTAATCAAATCAGACGCGCAGCAACTCAGTTTCAAACTCACCTGCGCCACCGATGCCTCCCTCTACGACCAGCCGCTCACGATTGAAATGGCGCTGCCGCCAGCATGGAAGCTGCCAAACGTAAGCATCAAAAATGCGCAGGGCAAAGTCATCCCTGCGATGCCATGCAAGCTCGAAGGTGCTGACGCGCTGCGTTTTGACGTGCCTCCGCGTGAGGCGGATTATTCGATCACAGTGACGCCGTGAACATGACATGACACAAATTGTTCTGCTGAATCTCATCATGCCAAAGCGTTTTTGGGATGCTCATTGATCACCATGAAATCTATCCTGCTCTGTTTCGCTCTGCTCACCTGCGTCGCGCCCGCCGCGAACATCGTCATCATGACGGTGGAAGACCCCAACAACTATGAAGCGCCGAGAACGATGCGTGAATTTGCGGAGAAGGAACTCCGGCCGCTGGGGCATCGCGTTACAATCATTGATGGTGACAAGCCGCAGATGCATCACTTTACCGGTCTCGTCGAAGCACTGAAGGACGCGGATCTGCTGGTACTTTTCTCTCGCCGCCGCTTCCCCCCAAAGGAGCAATTGGCCGCCATCCGTGCGCATCTCGCAGCTGGGAAACCGTTGCTCGGTATTCGCACTGCTAATCATGCCTTCCTTCCCAAGCCCAAGGAAGTCGTAGATCCCAGTCTGGCTCCGTGGCCGGAGTTCACGCATGAGGTTCTCGGCGGGGAGAATACCGGCTACGAAATCAAGGGCCTGCCTTACAGCGTCAGCGTGCCGGATGGAGTCAAGACGCCGCTTCTTGAGGGAGTGAATGTGGCGAACATCCGTGGTTATCAGTCGCTGTACCAAGTGCTGCCGCTGGCCGCAGATGCCACGCCGATTCTCATCGGCAGCGCGCAGGCCGGTGCCACCACGTCGCCGCAGCCAGTCGCGTGGACACGCACCTACGGCAGCGGCAAAGCCCGCATCTTTTACACCAGCCTGGGTGCGCCAGAAGACATGCGCAGCGCCGATGTGCAGAGGCTGCTGCTCAATGCCGTTGCGTGGACCCTGCAGAAATAACGAATCATGAAATTGATCTTCCTTCTCCTGCTCGTCAGCATGGCCACTGCCAGAGCTGAAATGCTCGCCGGTGTTGCCAAAGTTGATATCACAGACCGCACCGGTCCGGTGAATGATCCGTGCTTCGCCAAGGCGCTCGTGTTGAAAAGTGGCGGCACCACTGCGGTGCTGATCACACTGGATGCGGTGGCGGTGGGCGGCATTGGACGCGTCGGTAATGGCTTCATGGCCACCGTGCGTGCCGGTTTGCAGGAGTTGGGCATTCCGCCTTCGAATGTCGTGGTCAATGCCAGCCACTGTCACGGCATCGTGCGTGGTGATCTTGAGCCGCTCGTCATTCAGGCGGTCAAAACGGCCATGCAGAATCTTGTGCCTGTTAAAACGGGCAGCGGCGTGGGCTCGGAGACGCGCATCAGCGAAAACCGCCGGCTCAAGATGAAGGATGGCAGCACGGTGGACATGCGCCGTGCGTACTCAATGCCGCGTGATGAGGAGGTCGCCAGCGTGGGCCCCATCGATCCGCAGGTCGGCCTGCTGCGTCTGGATTGTGCCGATGGGACACCGCTGGCCGTGCTCTATCAGTTCGCCTGCCATCCGATCATGAATCCGCCGAGCAAGGGTTGCTCGGCAGACTATCCAGGCTATGCCTCCAAAGTCATAGAGGAGGCGCTCGGCGGCGGCGCGATGGCCTTCTTTGTGCAGGGCTGCGGTGGCGACATCAATCCGGTGCGCTACAAAGAAGTCACGCGCACTGCCGATGCCGAACCGCTGGGCACCATGCTTGGCGCGACCGTTCTCGCTGCAGCGCGGAAGATCGAAACGAAAAGCGATGGGGTTCTCAAAGTGAGCAATGCCACCATCGTGGTGCCTCGTGCTGCGGATTACATCGCGCGCATCAGCAACATCGAGGCGGAGCAGAAAAAACTTCTCGCGTTGCTGAAGCCCACGAACATCAACTTCAAAAGCTTTCTGCCTCTGATGCTCCAGCATAAGCTCTGGCCGGACACGCCCTCGCACTACTCGCAGAGCTATCTGCATGATCAGTCTCTCGACCGGAAGGCCATCTCACAACTCGACGCTGACAACCGCCTGCTGGTAGAGAACTACCTCGCTAACATCGAGATCATGGAACGGCTCACCCGGCTGAATGCAAATCTGGCGCTGCTGAAAATGCACCTCAAACAAACCCAGGCAGCAGGTGAAAAAACGCTGGATGCCGAGGTCTGCGGCCTGCGTGTGGGCGATTTCAAACTGGTAACGTTTCCTGGAGAAGTCACCGTGCAGGTGGGCCTGAACATCAAGAAGGCCGCCGGAGATGTGAATGCTCATGTCTCCGGCTATACCAACGGCTACATCTGGTACACTCCCACCGTGGAGCAGCGCCTCAATCCCGGCTACGCCCAGGAAGACTGCGACACGCTGGTGGCACCCGAGTGGCAGAAGATCTTCGAGACAAAGGCGCTCGAAGTGTTGACTAAGCTCACCCGATAAACATCCCCATGAAAGCCACCCTCACTCTTTTGGTATGCGCCTGGACCTGCGGTGCTGTGGCAACTGATGAACTGCCCAAGACGCTCATGACCCTGCGCGGCAAACTGCTGGTCAGAGAAGACTTCACGCCGCCGCTGGCACCGGTCACGGGCAAGCCCGTTGGTTTTGCTAGCGGGTTTAGCGGCTGGCGCTACAATGCGGGGCCTGCTGGTGGAAAGTCCGGACAGTGGAAGACAGCCGATGGCTGCTTTACCGGCATGGAAAGTCCTTCTGCCAACCATCCGGCAACAGCGTCGTTTGGTTTTCAATTCACCGACGCGATCATTCAATGCAAAGTGCGGTTGAACGATGTGCCTGACGAAGGGCGCAAGTATCGGTCCCTCTTTGTGAAGGCGACGGATGTGAAGGACTATGTGATCGCGCTCAGCATCGGCCCGGGCGGCCTGTTTTTGACGCCGTATGATGCCGAGCGCATCAACCCCGCCACCAAGCAGCGGGAGAAGGGGGCGACGAGCCGTGTCCCGGCTCAAGTCAAGCTCAACGAGTGGCATACGGTGGTGCTGGAGATCAAAGGCGATGAAGTGGTGGGCACGCTCGACGGCAAGAGCACCACCTTGAGCAACCCGCTCATCAGCGTGGCCAAGCACAGCATCATGCTGGGGGTCGGCACTGAGGCCAGTTTCCGCCATCTGCGCGTGTGGGAAGCTCTGCCGAACCCAGACTGGGCGGCGTCCAAAGCGGCCCTTCAAGCGGCATCGAAACCCTGATTAAACTTCAACTCTTATGAGCCTATCCTTTGTTTTTCGCACATTGTTGTTCGTCGCAGCCGTCTTCGGATGGCAATTGCAAGCGGCGGAACCACCTCACATCGTCATCATGATTGGCGAGGAGGAATATCACACCTGGGAATCCCTGCCCGAATTTGCGGCCAAAGAATTGAAGACCGCGCCTTATCGCGTCACCATCGTTCAGGCGGACGCGGCGGATAAGAACCAGTTTCCTGGGTTCGTGGAGGCCATGCGTGATGCGGATCTGCTCTTCATCAGTGTGCGGCGGCGCACGCCGACGACGGAGGTCATGAATGCGGTGCGTGCCCATCTTGCCTCAGGCAAGCCGCTGGTGGGAATCCGCACGGCCAGCCATTGCTTTGCCCTGCGTCCCAAGGAGCCCGAGCCCAAGGCGGGTCTGGAGAAATGGCAGGACTTTGACCCGCAGGTGCTGGGCGGCAACTACACCGGTCACTATGGCAAAGACGCCGCCACCATCTCCTTGGTGCCGGGTGCGGAGGCGCATCCCATTCTTCGAGGGGTCACTGTGACGGAACTCATCGGACACGGCGGGCTGTACAAAAACACACCGCTGCGGGCCGGGACCACACCGCTCCTCATGGGAACGCTGCCCGGTGCAGAAACGGAGCCGGTCGCGTGGACCCATACGTATGGCGAGAAGAAGTCGCGGGTCTTTTACACCTCGATGGGGCATTGGGATGACTTCAAGCTCCCCGCCTTCCGGCGATTTTTGCTGAACGGCATCGCCTGGGCATTGGAGAAATAAGACGCCTATCTCCAGTTCACGCGCCCAATCCGGCCAATGCCATATCCTAAAATGGCCGTGTTGCAGCCTTGAGCATCGGCTTGGGCTCGCCATAGAAAAAGGCTCCTCAATCACCCCACCCAGCAAAGATCATGCGACTTCAAGACCAGGTCATCCTCATCACCGGCAGCACCACCGGCATCGGCGAATTCATGGCGCGGCGCTTCGTCGCCGAAGGCGCCAAAGTCATCCTGCACGGCCGCGATGCGGCACGCGGCGAGGCCTTGTGCCAGGAACTCGGCAAGGACAAGGCGGCCTTCTGCCAGGGGGACCTCGCGGATGCCGCGTATCCTGCCAAGCTGGCTGCGGACGCGATCGCCGCCTTCGGCAAAGTCGATGCTTTGGTGAACAACGCGGCGCTGACCAATCGCGCGAAAATCGGTGAGACCGATGCAGCCATGTTTGACCGCATTATCGCCGTGAATGCCCGTGCACCGATGCTCTTGATCCGTGCCTTGCTGCCTGAATTGAAAAAGAACCGGGGCGTGGTGCTGAACATCGGCTCCGTGCTCGCCCACTGCGGTCAGGCGAATTTGCTGGCTTACTCGATGTCCAAGGGCGCGCTGATGACGATGACCCGCAATCTGGCCGACGCGCTCGGCACGGACCGCGTGCGCGTGAATCAGCTCAACGTGGGCTGGACGCTCACGGAGAACGAATACCAGGTGAAACTCGGCGACGGACTCGGCGAAGGCTGGCCGGATCGCCTGCCTGCTTATGCCGTGCCCATGGGCCGCTTGCTCATGCCGGAAGACATTGCTGCGGCATCCGTTTACTGGGTCGGTCGCGAAAGCTTTCCCGTCACTGGCACCGTGGCCGAGCTGGAGCAGTACCCACTCATCGGCCGCTACACGAATCACGAAGGCGACCCTCTCAAACAACAAGATCACACCAACTAAACCACCATGAAACTGATCCGCTTTGGAAACCCTGGAGAAGAGAAACCCGGCCTGCAACTTGATGATGGTCGCCGCATTGATGCGAGCGCCTTTGGCAGCGACTATGATGAAAAATTCTTCGGGGGAGATGGTCTTGAACGTCTAGCCGCCTGGGCCAAGACCAACGCGGCCTCTGCGCCAACGGTGGCTGCTGGCACACGTCTGGGCCCGTGCATCGCGCGCCCGAGCAAGATCATCTGCATCGGTCTGAACTACAGCGACCACGCCAAGGAAAGCGGCATGCCGATCCCGGCGGAGCCCATCGTGTTTTTCAAAGCGACGAGCGCCATTGTTGGCCCGAACGACAATGTGGTCATCCCGCGCAATTCGAAGAAGACCGACTGGGAGGTCGAGCTCGCCTTCGTCATCGGCAAAAAGGCCAGCTACGTCTCCGAAGAGAACGCCATGAGCCATGTGGCCGGCTACTGCGTGCACAACGACTACAGCGAGCGCGAATGGCAGCTGGAGCGCGGCGGCCAGTGGGTCAAAGGCAAGAGCTGCGACACCTTCGCCCCCATCGGTCCTTTCCTCGCCACGAGCGATGAGATTCCCGATCCGCAGAATTTGAAGCTGTGGCTGAAGCTGAACGGCAAGACGATTCAGAACAGCAGCACCGCGCAGATGATCTTCGGAGTGAAGACGCTGGTGAGCTACCTCAGCCAGTTCATGAGCCTGCTGCCCGGAGACATCATCACCACCGGCACACCTCCCGGCGTCGGCCTCGGCTTCAAGCCTGAGCCTCTCTTCATGAAGCCCGGCGATGTCATCGAACTCGGTGTCGAAGGCCTCGGCGAGCAGGGACAGACTGCGGTCGCGGCTGCCTGAAGTCATTCAGAGCTTTAGCTTATCTGGAGGCCGTTCATCAGGACGGCCTCCTTTTTATGCCGGTTACTCCACCTTCAGCCCGCCGTTCATCACCATCCAGTGTCCCGGGAAGGTGCAGAGGTAAGGGTACTCGCCCTTCTCTTTCGGGGCGGTGATGTGAATGGTGAAGCTCGCCTGCGGATTCGTCATGTCCGTGTAGGCGAGCACATCATCGGAATCCGGCACGTAATGTTTTGCCAGACCCTGCGGATCAGTGATCATGAGATTGGCGAGGTTGCCGATTTTTTGCAGGGTGCCCGGTTTGGCGAGCATCCAGTTGTGCGGCACCACGTCGGGGTTCTTGAAGACAATGGTGAGCTTTTCGCCGGCTTTCGCGGTGAGCTGCTTCTGCACGTATTGCAGGCCCAGTGCGGCTTCGATGACGAGTTCGCGTCCGCCTTCGCCTTTGGCCCATGGGTTGGGCTTGGCTGACTTCGGTGCTTCGAGGCCGATCTGTGCGGCGTGATTGGTCTTCGCGATCTTGGCGTAGCTTGAGAACTCGGTGAAGGGTTCGGCCAAAGCGTGCGCGGTGAGGAAGATGTCGTGGCCGGTGCTCACATGAAGATGAATCTGGCTCGCGGTGACGATCTGCGGGATTTCTAGGAAGAGCGTCTTGCCGCCGTCGAGCTTCTGCACGCTGCGGACTTCCAGCGGATCATGGCCGGGGGTGTCGGCATACTTCACGGAATACTCGGGCGAGCCATACTGCGGCCCGTAGCGGTAGTTCCAGCACTGCGCGAAGCAGGTGGCGGCATCGGCATCCTTTACTGGCTGGCTGAAGCGGAGCAGCACACCGTTGTCGCGGGCTTCGAAACCGATGGGGACGGGTTTCTCGCCACCGGTGAAGCGCACACGCTGGAAGCAGCCGTCCTTGGGCGTGTAGCTGCCCCAGCCCTGCATGCCATTCACATAGAGGTGGCCGTCATTGGGATTGAAGCGCGCGCACTGCGGGCCGGAGTCGAAGTTGCCGCTGATCTTCACGGAGGCTGCCTGCCAGCGGCCTTTGACGTTCTGCCGCATGACGAGCCACGCGCTGCCACCGCCGGAGGAGAGGTGAACGAGGTTGCCATCGCCTTTGAGCGCTGCCCATTTCTCGCTCGTGATGAAGGCCTGGCTGCTCGCGCTGTTGTCCTCGCCACGCGGCATGTACATCAGCACCGGCTCGGGCGGCTGGCCATTCTTAGGACCTCCGGCGCCGAAGTGGGCACCAAGATTGTGATCCAATTCGATCTGGAAGATGGAGGAAGCAGGTGTCCAGTCGCCTTCCTGTCCACTGGTGGTGAGGAAGCGCCCATCTGGCGAGATGCCGAGACCATCGGGATTTCGAAAGCCTGTGCCGAGCACTTCGAGTTTTTCCTCCCAACGATTCGGGGCTGTAATGCGGCACACGCCTTGATTGCCGGAGGCGAAATACCAGCGGCCTTCCTTGTCGGTTTCGAGTCCTACGATGAAATCATGGCCGCCGGGAGATGTCTCCATCTTGTTTGTCACGCACTCATAATAGTCGGCCTCGTCATCACCGTTCAGATCGTGGAGGCAGGTGATTTGATCACGACCAAGGACGTAGAGCTTGTCCTTCACGATCTTCATTCCCAGAGGCTGGTTCAGGCCGGTCGCGAAGCGTTTCCAGCGAATTTTTTCCAGCTTTTCGTCTATGCCTTTCACCAGCCAGACTTCGCCGGTCATCGTGGCGATGGCGGCGGTGCCATCGCTGAAGAAATCATGCGCGGTGATGAAGAACAGCGTGCCGTATGGATTTTCGAAAGGCAGTTCGATGGTGTCGGTGGCGAAGGGCTTCTGGGTGCCGAGCTTGCCTTTGGTTTCGATCCACTGGGGCCATTGGGCGGGGCCGCCTTTGACATAGGGTGCATTTTCCTTGGAGTCGATGCTCCGCACCCCTTCATTGTTGGTGGAGAAGATCACCTTTTTGCCATGCCGGTAAAAGCCCAGGTAGGTGATGGCACCATCATGGTTGGCTTCGAATTTTTGGGTGAGTTTCCCATCCATGGCAGCCCCGCCCATAAATCCGTGGCGCGCATCACCGAGTTTGATGAAACCACCGGTCCAAGTGGCGCGGATGGCGATCTGATCCGTGTCGTAAACATACGACGTGTCACCATCTTGTACGCACACCGCCTTCGGAATCGTCAGACCCGAGCCTTTGAAGACGCAACTGAACACGGAGCCATGATCGCTCGTGGCAAAGCGATTGTCCTTCCACGTCACCTGATCGTTCTGATTGCCCCAGTGGCCCTGCTGGCCGCCATCGAGACCGGGGAATTGAGGGATCAATTCTGGCAGCGGCTTTTGTTTCATGAACTGCAGCGCCTGCTTGCCGTAGTAGTCGAAGACACGTTCGCGATTCACGAATTCCTGCCAGTGGATGTTGTCTTCGGGATGGAGCGGTTTGAGGTCGGGCTTGAAGGCGGCGGGTGGAGGAGCCTTGGGCGGCATGAGTGCGTCGAGATGGTCGAAATCCCAGATGCCGATCGTGTTGTCCATCCGCAGGCGCGGGCCATTGCTTTTGCGCGGCTTCATCACGCCGCGTGCGATGCGCACATCGTCAATGAAGCCATCACAGCCGATGCTGCCATCCACGAGGCTGCCGAAAGCTATGCCTCCCGCTTTGGGTGTGCCGTTCATCGGCTGCACCGGCTTTTCGAAGACCTGTTTGCCATCAATCCAAAGCACAACGCTCTTGTCGTCAATGCTGGCGAGGAAGTCGTGCCACTGGCCGTCGCACACATTTACCTGCGAATCGAAGTCACCGCCGCGTCCAGGCATGAAGAGCGCCAGCGTGCCACGCTTTGCGTGCGTGTAGAGCTCCCAATGTGTGGCGGACGATTTGGCGTCCGAGGCGATCAGGATGTTGAAGTGGTCTTTGCCGGTCAGCTTGGCGCGACACTCGATGGTGAGCGGCAGAGTGCGGAAGGGCTCGTTGTCCTGCTCAAAGTAGCTGCCCTTCAGCGCCTCGCCGAATTCCTTGTTCAGGGAGGGCACGCCCTCGCCGGTCATGGCGGGTTTGGTGATGAAGCTGGTGGCGGCAGGCTTGTCGCTCCAGGTGCGATACTTCGGCTTCGGGCCGGGCGGATTGTCATCGATCTGCGGCACGAGCCAGGCGAGACCGTCGAGGTTGTCCAGCAAGCGGCCTTCAGCGTCTTCGTTGGTGTGGTTCAGGATTCCGATGGGGCCCGAGTAGCCACTCGCACGCACGATGCGCAGTACCTTCACATCTTCGGTGCCCACACCCAACGGGAGGATTTTGCGGCCCTTGGACTCGCCATCCATGTCCATGCCGTTGAGATTGAAGCACAGCAGGTGTGGCAGCATGCGTGGCAGCACTTTGGCGAGACGATCCAGATGACCATGGCCGTGATGCAGGTTGTAGACGATGCCCACGTTCTTGATGCCTTTGGCCTTCAGTGCTTCCACGATGGCGATGGCGTTTTCCGGCTCGCCATACCAGGCACCGTGGTTGTAAAGCGCCACCTGGCAGCCCAGCGGTGCGGCGGCCTCGCAGATCGGCTGCAGGCGTTCGACTTCCTTGGCCACGCGTGCTTGCTGATCCGCCTCATCTTTGACCTGGATCGCGCCGCCGTTGCCATTCACCCAGAGCTGCGGATGCACGCCATGGCGTTTGAAGAGTTCCAGCGTCTGCTTGGCCTCATCATTGAGGACGGTCGGGAACCACCAGCCCATGAGCTCGATGTGGTGCTTTTTGAGCGCGTTCAGCTCGTCGTCCCACTGCGGGATGTGTTCCTTGCGGTAGTCATAGACGAATTTCTTCACGCCCATTTTTTCCAGCATGGCCGCGCGCTCTTCCGGGCCGCGCTTGCCAGCATCAAACGGCACGATGCACCACGCGGCGAGGTTGGATTTGTCGAAGAGGCCGTCGGCTGCCTGGGATTGACCGAGGGCAGAGGTGACAAGTGCGAAAGCGAGGAGTCGGGAGAGCATGGAGAAGGTTTACTTGGTGTTGGAATAGGTGGTCCACTGGGCTTCGATCCATTTGGCATCAGGCGCGCCGTCGAAAACGAGGATGCGATATTTGGAAACGTAAGGTTTGCCGGGCTCAATAGCCCAGTCGCCATCCTGCGATGGAGCGATGCAGAGCTGTGGGTTCTTGGGGTTCAGGCGCAGGGGCTGCGGGAAGCGGAAGTTCGAGGGATGAATCAGGATCGCCATGCCGGTGGGCGCGCCATCGACCTGACCGCCGATGTGAACCCATTTGCCCTTGGTGGAATCGCCTTTGAGGCGGTCATGGCCTTCGCTGGTGAGCATCGTCACGGCATCGACCGGATTCCAGGCGAGGTTGCCTCGCACACCGAGACCGCCGTAGTGATACTTCGGCAGCTTCAGCGGCTGGTTGCCCGCGCACGTCTGCGTGCTGGTGAGGTCGATGATGTTGGCTGGCTTGCCGTCGAGCTCCTTCTGCGCTACCGCAACCTCCCATGTTTCATTGAGCACCTTTTGATCGGGCGTGTGGCTATGATCCAGAAACAGATGCTGGCTGATGAAGCCGCCGCCGTCAGCGCCACCCCAGCTCTTGTCCAGTTTCTCGAAACGCACTTCGGCGAGGATCTGGTCACCGCTCTTGTTTTTGCCGTCGCCTTTGCCCTGATTCCAGAAATCGGGATGTGAATCGCCAAACTCAGTCTTCGTCCACGCCATCCAGATGCCGCGATGCCAACGGTGATCTTCGGGATGATTGCCCGTGACGAGCTTGCCACTTGGCGAATACACCGGATGCAGATGAGCACCGTGTTTAAAGACGGCGGACACGCCTTCGGGCACCTCGCCAGCCTCCATTTGGTAATCACAGATCGTTTTTCCACCGGTGCTGAAGTGCAGAACGGAGCCTTGTTTTTCCACCTGGATTTCGGCGGCAGATGAGTGTGCGACCAGAAGGGCGGCAAGGAGAAGGGATGGCTTCATGACGATGGAACGGAACGGTGCATCAGAAACTCGCAGGCTTTACGAGCGTTCCCGCTTTCACCACGCCACCCTGCATGACGGCCAGGAGGTTGTCGCGGTTTTCGAGAATGGAGATGTCCTTGAGCACGTCACCTTTGACCACGAGGATATCGCCCAGCTTGCCTGCTTCGAGCGTGCCGATCTCCTTCTCACGCCCCATCATCTTCGCGCCGCCGAGCGTGGCGCACTTGATGGTGTCGAGCGCGGAGAAGCCGACATAATTCACAAAGAAAGTCAGCTCCTGGGCGTAGGTGCCGTGCGGTGTCCAGGCAAAGCCGTAGTCGCCACCGAGGCCCATGGTCCCACCGGCCTTGAGGACTTTGCGGCAGCTTTCAGCCCCGGCTTCGAGAGTCTCCTGATGGCCGTCCAGTACCCGCTGGGAAAGGCCGAACTCCTTGCCACGCTGCACACTGAAAAGCTCAAAGCCCAATCCGGGGCACATCGGCACGTTGCGCTTGAGCAGGAGATCCAGGCAATCGTCATTCATGAAGGTGCCGTGCTCGATGGCATCGTAACCCGCCTTGAGCGCATTGCGGATGCCCTCCGTAGCGCGGCAGTGGCCGGTGACTTTGAGGCCGTGATTATGCGCCGTGGCGACGACCGCGTGCATTTCATCAAAGGTCATACACAGCGTGTGATGGTCGTTGATGTCGGGAGAGGCCGCGTCACCTGTAGGATAGGTCTTCACCCACTCGATGCCGTCTTTGACGAGTTTGCGCACGGCGGTGCGCGCCTGCTCGGGACCGTTCACGATGAAGACAATGCCCTCCATGCCAATGCGGCGGTAGTCAGGATTCCAGTCCATCAAACCGCCAGCCCCGCATATCTCGCGACCGCTGGTGCTGAGGCGCGGGCCGGGGATCATGTCCTCCTCGATGGCCTTGTTCATCCACACATCGATGTTGTGCAGACAGCCGCCGCTGCGTGCCGCCGTGTAGCCGCATTCCAGCGCGGTCTTGGCATTCACTGCGGACTGTAGAGTGACGTACTCGACGGGGAACTTGATGTCGAGGTCCTGCAACTCAGACACATTGAAATAGGTGAGATGAATGTGCGCCTCAATGAGCCCCGGCATGATCGTGCCGCCATTTGCATCGATGACGCGTGCCTCAGGCGGAGTTGGCGGCGCATCCGCAGCGGGACCCGCGTAACTGATGATGCCGTCGGTGATGATGACGGCGGCGTTAGGAACGGCCGGTCGGCCCGTGCCATCGACGAGCTGGCCGTTTTTGACGACGGTGATGCCTGGTTGGAGCTTCATGGTGCGGAGATGCTATCGCCTCGTCCGGCGCCGGGATAGAACAGAAACGGCAGGGCGTGGAATATTCGCGGCAGCGTATTTGTCGCGATACGCACCCGGTGTGAGACCGGTAACACGGCGGAATTCACGCGTGAGGTGGCTTTGATCCGCGAAGCCGCAGCGCAGGCTGACAGCGGCGATGGACTCACGTGTATCCACGAGAAGTCGGCAGGCGGTCTGGATGCGCAGGCGCTTCAAATACTGCTGCGGTGGAAGGCCATACTCGCGCACAAAGCTGCGCTCGAAGGCACGTTGAGACATGCCGACGCTACGCGCCATGTCGGCATTCGTCACGGATTCACCCAGGCGGCGCGTCATGAGGGCGATGACGACACCGAGGCGGATGTCACTGCGCTGATCGATCTGCGCGGCATCCAGCGCACTCGTGATGCCTGCGGTACCCACGATGCGGCCCCGGGCATTGCACACGGGACGTTTGGTGGTGAAACACCAAGAGGCGGTGTGATCGAAGCGGCCGACGAGCTCCAGGCGGCCCTGCACCGTCTGCCCGGCCAGCACCGCTTCATCGCCAGCACGGAAATGCGCCGCGAGGTGCGCAGGCGAGAGATCATCATCCGTTTTGCCGAGCACTTCCTCCAACTGATGCATGCCGTAGTTCAGCAGGAAGGTGTGGTTCACCCAGAGATAGCGGCGTTTCGCATCCTTGATCCATGCCTGCACGTCCGGCAGCACGTCGAAAAGATCGCGCAGGGCATCGACAGGGGATGTGGCGGCGGCTTTGGCTTTCACAAGGAAGGGAGACTAGCCCGAAGGTGATTCGAAGACACGCTGAATCATCCACGCATGAAAAAAGCGGAGCCGCATGTCGCAGCTCCGCTTGTGGGGTGAAATGAAAGCTCCCGGTTACTGACGCACTTCCTTGATGTGCTTGTCAGGCGCGGCGTCGAAGGCAGCCTTGCTGGCGGCATCGGCAAACGCGACCTGGCGGGTGTAGGTCACAGTGATGGAAGGATCGGATTTCTTTTTGCTCAGCGGGCACTGGCCGGCGACCGCGGAAAGGATGTTGTTGAGGTAACCCTTTGGAGCTGCGGTGAACTGGGCTTTGCAGCGGTTGCAGCAGACGGCCACGGTCTTCGAGTAGGTGCTGGTGATGGCCGGGCTGGCAGGCTTGCCGGAAATGGGGCAAACGGTGTTCAGCGGCTCGGCGGCAGGGGAAACGCCAGCCAGCAGGCTGAGGGCGGCGATGACGGTGAGGATGTATTTCATGGTGCGCGTGTTGATATGGGACGTGGAACTCGAATACGAATTCATGGATTCTCCGCAACTGAAACTTTCCCCCTCTGGGCCATAGGGCGGTTTCGGCGGCGCAGGGACGGATTGACACCCCTCCGCCCTGCGCGTACCTTCACCCCCGTGTGCGTCCCTTGATGGACGCAGACACGGAAAATCGGGTTCACGCCATGACCTGTTCTCTGAAACGTGCTCCATGGCTCGTCTTCAATACCTGATGCGATGAACCTCTATGTGAGCAATCTTCCCTACACCCTGACGGATGAGGATCTGCAGAGCGAATTTGCCCCCTTCGGCAATGTCTCCAGCGCTCGACTCGTCAAAGACCGTGAGACCGGTCGCTCACGCGGCTTTGGGTTCGTGGAGATGCCGGTGGAAACCGAAGCGCTCACGGCGATCAATGCGCTGAATGGCAAGGATGTCGGTGGACGCCCGCTGCGAGTGATCGAGGCGCGGCCGAAGGAGGAGCGCCCGCCGCGCAACTTTGGCGGCGGCGGCAAACGCGGTCAGGGTGATAGCTGGGATCGCAATAAGCGGTCTTGATCACTAAGGCCGCTCGCGTCACGAGTTCCCTGAGTCACTTACTTCGGCTGATACTTCGGATAACGCTGCTGAAGCTGTTGCAGCATCTGCTTGGCTTTGGCCGAATCTCCGGCTTTTTCCAACACCTTGGCGGCTTTGTAGAGCGCGCTGGGAGTGACATCCGGATCGTCAAAGAACTGGCTGGGCACGGCATACTTGGCAGCGCCGTCCTTCCATTTGCCAACAGCGGCATCCTTCTGGCCTTCAACAGCGAGTTTGTCGCCCTGCGCCGCGTAGATGTCGCGAGGAGCTCGGCCTGCAGCCTGCCGTCTTTAACGACCTGCAGAGCGTCCTGGGCCACCTTTTCAGCTTCATCAAAGAGGCCTTTGCCCAGCTGCGCTCGGCCTTTAGTCAGCAGCGCACGTGAGCGCGTTGCGCTGTCAGGTTCTGATTTGAGGAAGTTGTCCGTGGCCTGAATGCTGGCGTCGTACTGCCCGTTGTTCAGCTGCGCCATGCCGAGGTAGTTCCACACGACGGGCTCGGTGTTCTCCGGGTTTTGCGGCGTAACGGCGAGCTCGAGGAAGCGGGCGGCGCGTTTGAAATCGTCGCTGCTGTAAAGCTTGAGCCCCAGCCATTTCAAAATGTTTGGGGGTACCAAGCCTTCGGGCTTGGACTGCAGATAGCTGTCGATGGTCTTGGCGAGGTTGTCAGCATTCTGGCGTGCGTAGTCGCAGAGGATGATCAGCTGGCTGGACTTTTCGAGGTAGCCTTTGCTGTCGATCTCAATGGAACGGCGCAGGGCGGGGACGGCCTTGTCGTAGATCTTCTGGTCAAAGTTGCCCCGGCCGATGCCGTAGTAGGCCTGTGCGGCGGCGGTGGTGGTGGGGAATTTTTTCAGCAGTGTTTCAAAGGCGGTGATGATGGCCTTCGGGTCCTTCTGCTCCATTGCGATGAAGCCGAGCTGCAGCCAGGAAAGTTCGCAGGCGTCGGATTTGGGGAATTCTTTGGTGACGAATTCAAAGTCAGCCTTGGCCTTCGGCAGATCGCGGGCATCACGGTTCGCGAGGCCACGGCGGGCGTAGGCTTTGGGAAGGAATTCGTGTCCGGGATTTTCGTTGATGAAACGAGTGAAGGTGCCAACAGCCTCCTGATGGCGTCCGGCCTCACCTTGGGCCCAGCCCATGTTGAATAGCGTGCCTGGGCGCAGCTTTTCGGGCAGTTTGTCAAGGCTGACTTCGTTGTAGCTCAGCGCCGCCTGCTGGTAGTCGCCTTTGTTAAAGTAAAAATCGGCGCGGATCAGGCGTGCCAGGGAAAGGTATTCATGATCGGGGTGCTTCGGCGCCTGACGTGTGATGAAGGCGGTGGCGAACTCGCCCAGGTCTTTGTCATTCAGCAGGTAGAAGCAGTACAGCTTCCAGTATCCTGCACTGAAGGCTTCCTCGGTGTCGGGATGGTACTGCTCGATGAGCAAATAAACTTCGACGGCGCGGGCGTAGCTCTTCCGCATGCGGTAGGCGTGGCCGACGAGCAGAAGCATCTTCGCACGTGAGGCTCCCTGCGGCAGGACCTCGGAGTTCTTGTTGTAGTAGTCGATGACTCCGTCGTAGTCGCCCTTGGCAAACAGAGCCTGAATGATTCCCACGAGGGAGATGGCACGGTTTTGCTCGGTCGTTTCCGGCATGCGCAGCGCCTTTTCAAACATCCCGATGGACTCTTCCGGCTTCTTGAGCTCGGCATAGAGCACTGCCGCACGGATGCTGGCCTCGGCGATGATGGCGCGGTCGGCGCTGGTCTTGACGAGTTCGTCAAAGATAGGCAGTGCCTCGGCCTTTTTGTCCTGACCAAGGTAGATGCTGCCAAGCGTGAGCAGCGACGTTTCGCGGTAAGGATTTTCCGTTTTCACCGCGATCACACTGTTCAAGGCGGCGGCCTGCTTGGCCTTGTCTCCGAGCATTTCATAGGCACGGCCTTTGTTATAGGCGGCAGCCAGCCGGACGGCGGCGCTCTTGGTTTTGGTTTCGGAAAAACCGAAAAACTTGGCCGAATCAGCAAACTTGGAATCGTTGAACATCATCGCCCCGAGGCGATAGGCGCAGGAGGGGGCTCCCTCGCTGTCCGGATAGCGGTTCACGACTTCCTCGTAATAGCCTGCAGCCTGCTTGAGCTGGTTCTGCTTCATGTAGCACTCACCAATGCGGTAAAGTGCGTCGGGCACCTGCCTGCCGCTGGGGTACTGCTGCAGATACTTCGCATACGACTGCGAGGCCATCCCCCACTCTTGGCGGTCATAGGCCAGCGTGGCAAAGTCGAACATGTCATCATCCGGCCCCTTGGTCTTGGGAGGTGGCACCTGTCCTGCCTTGGGCGCATCCGGTACGGGCAGTGCCTTCGGCGGCGGGCTCACAGGAATGGCCTTTGGCACATCATCTTCCACTGGCAGAGCACGCGGCGGGGCTGGCTGCTGGGCCATGGACGAAAACGCCACCAGGCAGAAAAGCGCTGGAATGAAACGGGGCGCATGACTGCGCGAGGTGGTTGGGAACTTCGCGGCGGTCATCTCACTTGGGCGTGGCAGCAGGTTGGTCGGCGTCAGGTTTGCGCGTGGCAAAGGCGATGTTCCAGATGCCAGCCTTCTGGCAGGTGTCCAGCACTCGGATCACGTTCTGGTAGGGGGTGCCTTCATCACCCCGCAGGATCACGGCCTGATCCTTGTAGAGGGAGACGATGTTCTTCAGCTTCACCAGAAGTTCGTCGGTGTTGAACTTCTGGCCATTGACGAGGATCTCACCGTCTTTTTTGATGTTGATGATGATCTCGCCCACGTTGCGGGTTTCCTTCTCCTTGCCCTCGTCGGCGGCAGGCACGCTGACGTCCATGACCTGCTCCTCCTTGGCATACTGGAAGGTCACGGCAAAGAAAATGACGAGCAGGAACAGCACGTCCACCAGCGGCGCGAGCTGCATGGGCGAGGGTTCGATGGAATG
>JAPLUN010000277.1 GCA_026397715.1 Verrucomicrobiota bacterium | reverse complement strand
TCTCCGTGCCAAGCCCATACACACACCACGAGCCCACGCTCGGCCGCGTAAATGCAAAGCTCCCCGTGTTCATCTGCAGGATCGCCTGCGGATGCGCATTGTGGTCCGTGTGCATCGAATTGATCACACACAGATCATCCGCATGCCGCGCGATGTTCGGCAGCAAATCCGAAATCAGTATCCCGCTCTGCCCCCGCGCCTTGAACTCCCAAGGCGACTGGTAATACACATTCGGGCTTCCCTTCGCATTCGGCACCTCATGCTGCTTCGTCAGCGCCGGCTTGAAATCAAACGTGTCCACCTGCGACGGCCCGCCCTGCATAAACAAAAAAATTACCCGCTTCGCCCGCGCCGGAAAATTCGTCTGCACCGGCACCAGCGGATTTATCCTCGCCGCCGTCCCCTGCGCATTCGCCCCAAACAACCCTCGCAACGCCAGCATCCCAAACCCTGCGCTGGAGGCGCTGAGCAGACTGCGACGCGAAAATCTGGTGTTCATCATTGCTTCAATAGACGGTTTGAAACTCCCCGCTTTGCAGCAGCGCATGGCATAGCTGCGCCCACCCACTCGGCGTATCCCCCGCACTCACTAAAAACCCCCGCATCATCTCCCGCTCCTCCACCATCGGCACCCGGCAGCAGACCATCTTCCACGCCTGCACCAGCTTCTCCTCCGCACTCTTCCCGCCCAGCCGCTTTGATAACCCCTCCGCCTGCCGCATCACCTGCTCGCTGTTCATGAGCAGCAGCGACTGCACCGGCGTGATGCTCGCAGAGCGACCGCCCACCACCAGCCCCGGATCCGCCGCATTGAAGCACTGCATCATCGGCATCTGCGCCCCGCGCACGATGGGCAGATAAATGCTCCGGTGCGTGGTGTCGTCCTGCAGATCATTCAGAAAATGCCGCCGCCCCACCTCGCGTCCCTGCGGCGTGATGGCCTTCGCCTTGTCCGCCACCGGCGATCCCTCACGCGGCGTCAGATCCAGCGTGCCACCCAGCGCCAGCAGCGCATCGCGCAGCGGCTCCGCCTCCAGTCGCTTCCGGTTCGCGCGCCACAGCAGCAGGTTCGTCGGGTCCTTGGCCAGCGCCACGTCCGACCGCGTGCTCGAGCTCATCTGATACGTGCGCGTCAGCACCAGCTCACGAATCAGCGCCTTTACCGACCACCCCTCCTTCACAAACCGCGCCGCCAGATCATCCAGCAGCTCCGGGTGCGTCGGCTTCATGCCCATGCGGCCAAAATCATCCGGCGTGCCCACCAGCCCCCGACCAAACAAATGCAGCCACACCCGGTTCACAATAACACGCGCCGTCAGTGGATTCTGCGGACTCGCAATCCAGTCCGCCAGTTGCCTCCGCCCGCTCTCCTTCGGGCCAATAACAGCCAGCTTCACCGGAATCGCAGACAGCGCCCCTCGCTTCACCGCCGCCAGCGGCTTCTTGACCTCACCTTTGTCAAACACCGGACAGTCCAGCGGCGTCTCCGCATCACGCACAGACATCCCCACCGGCGGCGCCACCGGCATGCTCTTCTGCTTTTCCGCCAGCTTCTTCTGCCACTCGCCCACATCCTTCTCCAGCACCGTCAGCGTGCTCATCTTCTCCACCATCTCCTTCGGCATCACCGCTGGCTTCTTCGCGGGATCAATCCCCGCCTTCACCAGTTCCTCGCGCATCGTGTTGCGCTTCTTCGCCACTTCCGCGTAGTCCTTCTGCATTTCCGCGATGTCCTTCTCATGCTGCTTCACCACCAGCATCCGCTGCACCCCATCACGCCCCAGCGGCATTGCCTCCGCCTCCTTCTTCACATTGTTCGTCTCCACTCCGGACAAATTCTGCGTGCTCCGGAAAATCCCCGCCAGCGCGTGATAGTCCGCCGTCGGGATCGGATCAAACTTGTGGTCATGGCAGCGCGAGCAGTTCGCGCTCAGCGCCAGAAACGCATGGCACGTCGCATCGATCTGATCATCCGCCACATTCATATCATAGAGCATCAGGTCGGATTCGCCGAGCGACTTCACCCCCACGTTCAGAAAACCCGTCGCCAGCAACTGGTCATCACGCCGCAGCGCATCACCCGCCGCCGGCAGCAAGTCTCCCGCCAGCTGCTCGCGGATGAACTCATCAAACGGTGTATCCCGGTTCAAAGCCCTCACCACATAGTTCCGGTACCGCCACGCCAGCACATAGGCCATGTTGCGCGTGTTGCCGCTCGTCTCCGCATACCGCGCCACATCCAGCCAGTGCCGCCCCCAGCGCACGCCAAATTCCGGCGAAGCCAGCAGCCCGTCCACCACCGCCGGAAACTTCGAAATATGAAATCCCTCCACCACCTCCAGCGGCGGTGGCAGCCCGATCAAATCAAAGTACACCCGCCGCAGCAGCGTCAGCGGCTCCGCTTCTTCATTCGGCCCCAGCCCCTCCTTCTCCAGTCGCGCCAAAATAAACCCATCCACCCGCGACTTCGGCCACTCCGTCCTCTTCACCACCGGAACCTCCTGCACCGCAAACGCCTTCAGCGACCACAGTGGCTCCGCCACAGGCGGACTCCCTGCCATGACAAAGACAGGCAGGCAAAGCAAAGCTGTGAAGCGCGCGATCACCCTCCCAATACGCTCTCACCACCGCATTCTTGACTCAGCCCGTGAAAAAACAAACACCCTCATTGCCCGCCCCCTTTTCGCTCGGCGCAATCACATCAGACAACACATTAAAAAATCTAGCTGTCCGCATCCATGTCCGGCGTGTGAAATTCCACACCATGCACCTTCTCCGTTTCGTTCGGAGTGGTGAGCACCTTATAAATGCACCAGCCGAAAAGGAGGGTGACGGTGCCGACAGAAAGCAGCATGACGATGAGGCCCGAAGTGGTCATAAGTGGGAATAGGTCAGGGTTCGCAATCAGTCGTGTTTGTCCAGGCCCTGCTCGGCGCGCTGGTAGGCCTTGGAACGGGAGGAAAGCAGGCCGAAGAAGATGGCCACCACGATCACCAACACCACGCTGAGCTGCGCAGCCAGGTTTGTTTCCCTCGCTTGGCCGTCCTTCATGCCACCGATCAGATCGGCCACATACGATGAAACACTGCCAAAGGTCCGGGTGCTGAGATCAAAGCCGAAGACGCTCGTCAGTACCGTCATGATAAAGATCGCCAGGAGAAACACCGGGCAGATCCATTTCATGATGCAGCCAAAGAAACGCGGGATGCGGATGGCCGCTCCGTAATGCGCCTCGCGCAGGCCGCGCTCTATGCCCCAGTGCCAGCCAAAGATGATGATCTGGATCGTGGCGAGAATGAAGATAAGGAAAGTTCCCACCCAGAAGTCCAGCGTGTCGAGCGCCTTCAGTTCCTTGGTGAAAAACACCACGAACCCCGTGCCCAGCGTGGTCAGCATTCCAAGGATTGTCACACTGACCTTGCGCCCCACGTTCATCGCCTCTTCAAGGAAAGCGATCCCAGGCTGTAGCATCGAGATCGAACTCGTGATCGCCGCAAGAAAAAGCATGAAGAAGAAGGCCCCGCCAAAGAACGCACCCAGCGGCATCTTGGCAAACACCAACGGCAACACGGTGAACCCAAGGCCAAAAGTCCCCTGCCCCGCCACAGACGCGAGCCCCAAAAACGCCACCGCCGCCGGCACGGTGATCAGCCCTCCCAGCGCCACCTCGCAGAACTCGTTCGCGCTGCTCGCCGTCAGGCCGCTGAGCACCACGTCGTCCTTCTTTTGCAGGTAGCTCGCATACACAATGATCACGCCAAAGCCCACCGAGAGACTGAAAAAAATCTGTGCCGCCGCCGCCATCCAGAGCAGCGGGTTTTGCAGCTGCTGCCATGGCGTGATGGTGACCATCTTCAACGCGCCGCCGCTCGCTGCCACCTTCTGCTCCGCCGCCGTGATCGCCGCTGCCCCCACCAGTTCCTCCACCACCTTCACCTCACCCGGCGCAGGCTGCGTTCGCTCGATTTGCACCTTGCTCGGATTCCACATGTAGCCCAGACCGTTCACCACATTGTCGTGCGGTTTGGCAGGATCAGGCGCCCCCAGTGTCATGACCCGCGCCAGAACCACCAGCGCCAGCACGATCAGCATGGGCATGCCGTAGTTGCACATCTTCTCGATGCCCCCGGAAAGCCCACGGTAGATCAGCCAGAAATTGAACACAAAAACAATCACCAACCACGGCAGCGCCGTGTCCCATGAAAAGGCCAGTGCAGAACCATCGGCCATCTGCCCGCTCATGCTCTTAAACATCGCCACCGTCTGCTCGGTCGATTTCAAATCCACACTCCCCGTCCAAAACTTCACCGCATAGCCCAGGCACCAGGAC
>JAPLUN010000346.1 GCA_026397715.1 Verrucomicrobiota bacterium | reverse complement strand
GCGCGCAGCAGCAGGCGGTGTTTACCTTTGGGAAATGTCACGCTGGCGGCAGCACGCAGCAGGAAGGGGACATGGCGTTCGCCGCGCACTCCGGTGTCCACATACTTCTGCGGCACGTCGAAGAAGCCGAACACATCCTCCGTGTAGGTCTCGCCCACTTTGGGGTGCTCACTTGGCCATGCATTGGCTTCAGGCATGCCTTCTTCGGCCAGTTGCACCAGCACGCGTCCGGCTGGCACCTCTTTCTTCGCCACGGGCGGTGGCGGTGGCACAAACTGATACTTCGCTTTGAGTGCGGCGACATCCACAGGACCACGATAGATTGCCACGTCATCCAGCCAGCCATTCAGTGAGTGGGAGGCTGCCAGCGTGGAGCCGCTGCCGAGCATCAGCGAGTCCCCATCAGTGACTGGTGCACGATCCGTCTCGCCACCCATGTCCCACACGCCGTCCGTTTCGCGTCCGTCGATGTAGCCTTTGATGCTCTTGAGTTTGCCAAAAGTATAAGTGACCGCGATGTGGTGCCAGCCGGCGGTCGGCAGCATATCCTTGGACCACCAGCGGTGCCATGCGCCCTTCTTGCCGGGCACATCAGTGCTGTGAAAGAGGAAGCCGATCTGTGCGCCGCCTTTTGCAGTTTGCAGGCGCAGCGCGTAGTTTTGATTTTCCGCACCAAATTCCTTGGTGCCAAGGCGGCCCTTGCCCAGGATGTAGGGGCTGCCGCTGAGTTCCGCCGCTTTCACCCACGCTTCCAGGGTGATGGTTTCATTCAGGCCAAAGCGCAGTTCTTCGCTGTCCTTGATGGTGAGGGCGGATTTCTTGCCGTCGCCAGTGAAGCGCTGCGTAGTGTTATCCTTCGTAAAGCCAGGGAAAGTCGGTGCGCGCGGGCCGGGCTCTTTCGCGTCATCAAACCGCCACTGCATGACCGGCTTCGCCAGCGGTTTGTCCGTGGTGTCATTGCCGCCACTGTCGTTTTGAGCGGAGGCGAGGGAGGTAAGCAGAAATGTTGCAAAAACAGAGACTGAGCGCGTCATGCCCCTACCAACGCCGGATTGCGGCCGCTTTCAGCATTTCGGGCACCCCACTTTCGTGAGGGGGCGGATCTCCACGGCCGCTTTTTGGGGATATTTCACACTTGCACCAATCCCCGGCGAATCGCCTCCGCCGTGGCCTGAGCACGGTCGTTGACTTTGAGCTTCATGAGAATGCGGCTGACGTGCTGCTTCACTGTGTCTTCCCCAATGCCGAGGACTGCGGCGATTTCTTTGTTGGCGTTGCCCTTGGTCACGAGGGCGAGGATCTCGCGCTCGCGTGGTGTGATCTCCGGTTCCGCGAGGCGGTCTTTGAGCCGCTGGGCGATGTCCTCCGGCAGGCTGCGTTCGCCTTTGGCCACGCTGCGGATGGCGGCGAGGAGATTGTCCCGAGAAGAAGATTTTTGCAGATAACCGAGGGCCCCCGCCTTGAGCGCCGCCTGGATTTCATCATCGCGGGCAAAGGTGGAGAAGATGAGGACGCGGGCGTTGGCGTGATCGCGCAGCAGCGCCGCCGTGGCTTCGATACCGCTAATGCCGGGCAGTTGCAGATCCATGAGGACGACGTCCGGCCTCTTTTTGGCAAACATTGCCGAGGCCTCTTCACCGCGATCGGTTTCACCCACGACCTTGAAGTCGTCCTCAAGCTCCAGCGAGGCCACGAGGCCACTGCGGACGACGAAGTGGTCGTCGATGAGCAAGAGTGTGATGGGGGCGGCAGACACGGTGGGGCGGGTCAAGTGGTCAAGGTCTCAAGCGGCAGGCGAACGGTGACGATGGTGCCTTGTTTGGGCTGGCTTTGCCAATCAACGTTGGCGTTTATTTTGCGGCAGCGCTCGCGGATGCCCATGCAGCCGAAGTGGCCGGGCTGGCCAGTGGTCACGGCACTGGCGGTGAGGCCCTGGCCATTGTCGGAGATGCTCAGCGTGAGCATGTCAGCAGTGGAGGAAAGATGCAGCGTGATCTCCGTGGCCTGCGCATGCTTGAGCGCATTGGTGAT
>JAPLUN010000322.1 GCA_026397715.1 Verrucomicrobiota bacterium | reverse complement strand
CAGCGGAAAGCACATCGGCTGAGGCGGACTCCCACAAACGGCCTGGCACATGCACACGCTCAGCAAGGTAGAGCGGCATGTCGATGGCCGCATCGACCTTGGGCAGAAAACAGCCTGCACGGGTGGCGGCACGAGCGAGATCGAACGAGCAGTTTGTCTGTTTGGCCACACTGCGGGCGAAGCTGAACTCGAGGCGGTTCATGTCATCGGTGTTCACTGCTTTGGAGGAAGCGGCCAGTGCTGTGCAGTACTCGCTGTTGGCCAGGCATCCGTTCAGGAAACCTTCAGCGCTGTCCGTTTTCCAAAAGCGCCGCAGCGCCTCGGCCATCGGCTCCAGTTTGACACGCTTGCGCAGGGATTCGAGCTGCCAGGGAGCTTCGTCATTTGAGCAGATCAGCAGCATGTCCACGCTCTGCGTGGCCCAGATCTCGACTTTTGGGAAGACCTTCCGCAGCGTGCTGATGACGGTGGTGATGGTGCCGGGATCGACTTCATAACCCTGCAGCCACTGGCAGAAGATGCCGTTCTTCGTCAGGCGCTGGCTGGCGTTCTGGTAGAACTCGCGTGTGTAGAGATTGGCCACCCCTGCCCGGCAGGGATTGGAGGGCTCGGAAACGATGAGATCGTAGTTCTCGCCCTTGGTCAGGAGAAACTCCCGTGCGTCTCCGGTGATGTTGTTGACGCGCGGGTTCTGCATCGCGTTGCGGCTCACAGGATCGAAAAACTTCGCGACCTTGCGGATTTCCTCTTCGAGTTCGAGGACGTCCACGCGCTGCATGCCGGGAACATTTGCCAGCCAGCCTGCTGTGGTGCCCGTGCCGAGACCCACGACGCAGGCGTTCTGCGGATTTGGATGCAAAATGGCTCCCGTGATGCCGAGCATGACCTGCGTGGCGGCATCGCCCACAGCGGAGCCATCACTCTTGCCATTCGTCAAAAACGAATACTGCATGCCACCGACGACGGCGACGCTTGTCTCCCGGCCATCATAAGCCTGCACCAGAGAGCGCCGCGCATTGCGCTGCCACGTTTCCAGACCGAGCGCCGAGCGGTACCCCTGTGAGACACGACCGTAGCCGATGGGCGTGTGCATCCACACCGCCGTAGGGCCGGTGGTGCCAAAGGCGAAAAATCCGCAGACGAAGAGCGCCGCGAGAGCCATGCGGCCATTCCAGGTGAAGCGGTCTGCGAAGCTGCCAGCATCCCCTTCCTGGCGGCGAATCTGCAGCCACAGCGAGGCAGCGGACATCGCTGCCACCAGCAGCGCGGCGAGCAGCCAGCAACCTTTTAGACCAATCAGTGGCACCAACAGGAATCCGCCGAGCAATGATCCAGTGATGGAGCCAAAGGTGTTCCAAAGATAGGCGCGCCCAAGCTGCTGCCCCACCCCTGCATTGCCACGGCCAAGCAGAGACACGAGCAACGGAAACTGAATGCCGCTGAGCAGCGAAGGCAGGAATGCCAGCGTGCCCATGACGACCGCCCAGCCCATGGCCATTTCGCCGAGGCCAACCCCACGCAGGCTGTCATTCAAAATCAGCGCCAGATGCGCGATGCGATCCCCCAGCGCAAAGGGCAGCAAAATGGCGAGCGCCTGCAGGGCTGAGACGATGGTGAAGCCTGCGATGCTCGGCTCCGCCTTTTTCAAAATCAGCGCATACAGCAACCCGCCGATGCCCATGCCAGCGAGCACCACGCAGAGTACAAGACCAAACCCATAAACTGAGCCACCGAGCAGCGGCGTGGAAATGCGGTACCACACTAGCTCCGCCACGAAAAAGGTGAAACCGCTCATGAAGGCTGCGGCAAGCACGAAGGCAGCAGGTGCCTTAGCTCCCACTTGTTCCTCCGGCAGTGATTCATCCACTGGTGTTGGTTTCCGCGGCTCTTTTTCCTGAACCATCGAGATGGCACCCGCCGCGAGCGCGATGCCGAGATTCGCCAACACGGCGATGGTGAGCGCCCCTTTGTTTCCCAGCGTGGGCAGCAGCCAGAAAGTGCTCAGGAGTGCCCCGCTCACCGCCCCGGCGATGTTGATGCCGTAAAAGCAAGCGGTGGTCGATCGACGTGGATCGTCATCGCGCTGGGCAAATTTCATCGCCGCTGGCAATGTGCCGCCCATCAGGAAGCAGGGTACGCCCAGCACCAGTGCAGTCATGAGCAGTTGCAGGCAGGTCGCCGGGGCGAGTCCCATTCCTGCGGTGCCGCCCGTCTTCAAATACAGCGAGCGCGCCAGCCCAAGAAGCGTGGGAGAAGCCACCGCTGCGATGGCGATGCCGACCTCAAGCCTGGCATAAAACCGAAACGGCCGCCCCACGCGCTCCACCCAGGAACCAAACAGCTTGCCGCCAAAACCGAGCCCCCCCATGAACACCGCCATGACCGCCGCCGCCGCCGGGGCTGCCCCGCCAAACACCAGCCGGAACTCACGCAGCCACACTGTCTGATACACCAGCGAGCAGAAGCCGGAGAGCATGAGAATCAGGGCCAAAGCCAACTGAGTCGTGCGAGCGCTGGAATGTGAAGAGGTAGGAGAGGTGTCTGATTTCATGAATCTAAGTAATTAATATGTATTTTATATAAATACCATATTATTACAAACGAAAACATTCACCCCAGAACACATTAACCATAAAAACTGGATATAAATCCAGTCAGTTCCCTAGCCCAAAGGGGCTTATACCCCGCGCCATTGAAACCGGGTCTGAGCAGGTTTGTGCACGGATAGCGTGGCGCTCCGGTCGTAGGTTGGATGTGTTTGGCGTCGCCCCCCTTCTTCGCTCCAAAACTCCCTCCGCCAAACCGTCCGACCACCAGGGTGTTCGCAGGCTGATGTGTTTGCGGTACGCTGGTGGACGGGCGGGCTGTCGCACACCCATCCTACACATGCCTAGCATGCAAGAATTCGCTGCCCGATTTGCCTTGAAATCTCCAACTGAAAACAAAGTTTCTTGTTCAGAGCAGAACTTTCATCGACTCCGCAATGGACTCGTTTTCAATGAATTGTGGCATCAGTTCAACGCCTCACGCGCCGACTGGAACAGGTAATGTCCCCAGCCGTACTGGGTGTCACCGTTCCAATCTGGATCGTAATGCTGGCTCTTGAAGATGAAGCGCTCTGGGTGCGGCATCAGGCCAAACACACGGCCCGTGTCATCCTGCAGTCCGGCGATCGCATTCGTGGAGCCGTTCACATTGGTGGCGTAAAGCAGCGCAGCATGGCCGGACTTCACGTAGCCCGCCGCCGCATCCCCTTCCGTCACGAGGCGGCCTTCCGCATGCGCGACGGGCAGTTCGAAGTTCTCAGGCAGCTTGCTCAGATACGGGCTGGCCTTGCCTTTGGTCTTTTTCAGGCCCACCCAGCGGCAGATGAACTTGCCGCTGGTGTTGTGGATCAGGCTGCCCTTCGGCAGAAGATCGAGCTGAGTCAGAATTTGGAAGCCGTTGCAGATGCCCAAGGCATAGCCGCCCTTGTCCACGAAGGTTTTCAACTGGTCGCCGAGCTTGGATTTCGTGATGAGCTGGGCGATGCGGCCGGACATCACATAGTCACCGTAGCTGAAGCCGCCGGAGAACACGATCATCTGCGCCTTGTCGAGCGAGCTGGCTTCCAGCAGGGCCACTGGCAGCACCTCCGCAGTAAAACCCGCCGCCTCCAAGGCACGAGCGGTTTCGGCATCGCAATTGGTTCCAGGAAATTTGAGAAGAAGGGCGTGGGGCATGGTTGATCTAACCCGCATCTAGGCGAAGCCGCCGCGGGATGCAACCAGACATCCATGAGCGCCAAAATTCGACTCCCTGACAGGGCCCGGGACCCAAAGGTCCTGACCGCTGGGTGCGAATACGGCTTTTTTATGGAATCGACGGCCAAGGAATTCACAATACCATCCCGCCTCGTGCACCTCGCCCAAATTTCGTCCCACGGCTCGAGTTGGCTGATCCTGCCGGTGATTGCCATCGTCATTTTCTGCCATTGGCTGGCCATGGGATCGCACAAGTCTTCCATCCGGACAGAGTTGTACAAGCTGAAGGCGAAACTCATCAGCATCAAATGGCTTCCCTTCCATGGCGGCGGGGATAGGAACGACACGTTTTACGAAGTGACCATGGTGCTCCCCTCAGGCAAACGCGTGAGCTCGATCTGCAAATGCAACATCTGGCATGGGGTCTACTGGAAAAGCACCCCGTGGTCGGAAGCACTGCTTCGCGAACCTGTGTCTGAGACAAAATTCGATCCTTCACAGTCCATGCGTGTCGTCGCGGATTGTTCCCGCTGCGGCTACGGCATACAGCAAGGCTGGGTGGCCTGTCCAAACTGCGGCACCGAATTGGGATCCTGAAACTCAGGTGTGAACCCGAAGGGAGCGGCAGCAACTGAGGCTATCCAATGTGAGGCTGGAGCTTTCACATGAAATCAGTTATTTGCCGGCAGATGCCAAATCACGCGCCAAACTTGGCAGATTAGATGCGGTTCAATTCATTACTTATCAGTTAGTTAATCGACACGTATCTAAATAATGCCTGGCATTTAGTTGATGCTGTCGGCAAAGCTGCTGATCTGGTTCAGGGGCAGCAGACGGGAGTCCTCTACGGCAGCGATCCGGTGGCCGAGGCCGGCCATGCA
>JAPLUN010000070.1 GCA_026397715.1 Verrucomicrobiota bacterium | reverse complement strand
GGATGGATTCCTTGCGGTTTTTTGACAGGGAGGACGGAACGCGAAGGGTCGGCGGGTTGGCGGTCAGGTCGAAATCGCCCCATTTGAGCCCGTTTAGTTCGTTTCGCCGGAGGCCCGTGTAAAGCATCGTGAGATAGACGCGGGCGCGGCGGGGCGGCGCCTTCTGAAGCAGCTGCCGGGCCTCCTCCACTGACAGGGCACGCCGATAACTTCCCACGCCTGGGTTCGAGATCTTCGGGACGGTGCGCAACGGATCGGCGAGCACCAGCTGCCTGCGCTGCATCCAGGCGAGGAAGGTTCGCATGCTGCCGAGGAAGTCGTTAAGCGACTTTGGGGAAAGGCCGCTCCGGTCACGCCAGTCGGTGAACGACTGTGCGGTGATGTCCCGGATGGTGACCCAGCCGCAGCGCTCGAAAAGCTTCGGCAGGCTGAGGCGGTACTTGCTGAGCGTGTTTTGGGAGAGCCTCGAGGCCTCGCATGCACTGAGAAACAAGGCGTGGTGCTCGATGAGCGGAATCCGCCAGGCCTCCCGGGTTGTCTTCGCGACGCCCACGCCATGCGTCTCGCGTTCGAGTTCCACGACCAGATCGCGAAGCTTTTGCTCGGCGACGCGCTTGTCGGTGACGTGGAAATGGAACGTGCGGGGACGGGGCCATTCATCGAGCCGGACGCGGGCCGACCACAGTCTCGATTTTACGCCGGCCCTGGATTGCTGGAAAATGAACGTGGTCATGACGACATCCCCCGGCTGTCGCTGCGACGGAGCAGCAGTTGGTCGACGAAGTTGATGAGGTCGCGGCGTGACACGCGCGACGCGCGACCGATTTTAAGTGGTGCGGGGAAGTCCCCGCGCGAGACGAGGCGGCACAGGGTCCGCTTGGAAATCGCCAGTGACGCGGCCGCGTCCTCCAGCGAGAGAAGGGCCTTTTCGTCGGCCATGGCAGGTGATTCGACTTTGCTTGGCATTTTTCGGATGAGACTGCCGTCAGGATCTGACGCGCGTTTGGCCGAATACGTGCACCCTACCGCTAACAGCGGGTTGATGTTGGTCGCAGGTCCAGGCGTCGTAGCACGACACGCACCGGTACCGCGAAGAGAACTGTACGCTAGGAAACGGCGGACGGGGAGCGAGGAAATTTCGGTTTCTGCGACGAGAGTGAGGTTATCCGGAGTGGACCCGGCCGAGAGCTGGAGTTTCTGACGTCCTCGGTGTAAACGGCAGGAGCTGTCTGAAGATCTGAGATATTCCGAGCGGTTAAACACCGCCTTTACGTTGTCGGGGTTTCTCCAGCCGGTTCAGGTTTGGGGCATTTGCCCCGATCAACGTGCGGTGCGAGACAACTCATGACCTTGAGCGTCACAGCGTGCCCGGTCGCGACGGCAGCCGCCTTGGCAGTGCTGGAGAGGCAGACACTGCGGAGTTTTCCGGCTGCTCCGGCTTTTGGGAGCCTCCGCAGCCTTCAAACCCCGCAGCGACTGCCGGCCGCCATTGTTCGACGAAATTCGCTGGACGCGGACTCCGTTCCGAAGTCCGCGACCAGCATCCCTCTGCTGCTACAATTGCCGATTGAGATAGTGTCACCCCAAACTGGGCCATCAAACGGAAGCAAGTGCCCTAGACTGCCCACCATCCCCCTAAAACCAGCCCATCGAGATACCTCACTGAGCACCAAATCCGGCTCACCCATTCAAGTAGGAATTCCCTAATCCAAGGGACGAGCGTTCAGCTTAACAAGGAGTCTCCGTGAGCATCCGCCTTGAACCGCCCACTTATTCAAATGGGAACACGCCACCCCTAACGATTTTCGTTAGGGTCGCCACCATATTACCAACACTTCACCACCATCTCGCCACCACTTTACCACCACTCTACCACCAAACTCGGCCGCCGCCACCGAACGGGAAAATGGGGTAAGTGTGATCCGCTTCGCCGGGGAGGCCTTGTGCCGAGCAAACTGCGGGGACGCTAGCGTTGTCCCAGCGATATCTGTTTTGATGATCAGTCCTGATAGCCGAAAAGGACATCCGGCAATCGTCCCGCGTCATGATCGATGGGCGACATTCGGAATACGGTTTAGCAGCCCACCAAAAATCGCACAGTTTGTGGCGATGGAAATGAGTAACACGGCGACAACGATAAGATTCATATACTATTGTATGTGTGTTGTTTAGCTACTAGTTTGGCGATTTTTTGCAAATGCGCCTCGCGCAAGGAGGCAGCCAAATCTGTTCCATAGAAAGAGCGTAGGTTTCAATCTCAAAGTGTTCTTTCTAAAGAAACATCTCAAGGCCATGCTCTGGCAAACTGTTCTCTGCAAAGAACGGTGGCTAAGAACAAAATCCGATCCTCTCGAGCGCCAGGTGCGCACCCCCGGCGCGCCTATCGGCCTGCGGGGGCAGCACTGAATTTTTGCGGGGAACGAGTTCGCACATTCCGCCTTGCGAGGGATTGGAGCCAAGATGACCTAGCTGCTCAACTTAGTCGTCGATCTTGGGATATTTCGCGTCTGATGGTCGCAAAAATCGAGGGTGGTCTGCGGGAACTGAGTGATCATGAGATTCGCGTGATTGCGGTGACATTTGGGATAACACCTAACGATCTGCTCCTAGACCGATAGGGGCCCACGCTCGGGGCATATCAGCCAAGGGGCAGCGAAAAAAATACTTGGGCTCATTCAACGCGAGTCCCCTGCGATGAGATCTTGCACACGTGATGCGAAAAACTCGTTGACGCTGACGGCGTTGGGCAGAGATATGCGTTCAGGATGGCGAAACCTCCCGAAGTCCCGTTTTTGGTGACGGCTGACGCGATCGCGAAGGCGATCGCGTCAAACGATGATTTTGGCCATGAGATGCG
>JAPLUN010000618.1 GCA_026397715.1 Verrucomicrobiota bacterium | reverse complement strand
ACGAGCCCGCCGTGGTGGTCCCAGGCCTCGTGGAAGATCTGGACGAAGCGGGTGCCGCGCTCGACGAGGCGGCGTGCCAGCAGGCAGTTGCGTGCAAAGGAAGGCTGGGAAGGATCGACGCCGTAGAGATCGAGGGTGGCTTTGGATTCACCCTTGAGGTCGATCAGTTCCGGCGCGCTGCTTTGCATGCGCCAGGCCATCTCGTAGGCGTTTATGCGCGTTTGGATTTCGTCGTCGCCGGTTTCCACGAGACGGGAGAGATTCAGCTCGCGCGCGGTGTCGATGACGCGGCGCTGGCTGGCGGCGCAGTAGCTGGCGGGAGTGGAGAGGTTCAGGATGGGCTCTCCGGTGCCACGCAGCGGCACGCCTTGATAGGTGGTGGGCAGGAAGCCGCTGCCCCAGAGAACGGCACCGCCACGGGGACCGCGCGGACCGCTCTGCAGCACAACGAAGCCGGGCAGATCGCTCGATTCACTGCCGATGCCGTAGGTGACCCAGGAGCCCATGGAGGGGCGACCGAACTGGCCGCTGCCAGTGTTCATGAAGAGCTTGGCCGGGGCATGATTGAACAGCTCCGTTTTACAGGTGGTGACGATGCTGATGTCATCCACCACGCCCTGCATGTAGGGCAGCATGTCGCTGACCCAGGCGCCGCTTTGGCCGCGCTGCTGGAACTCGCGGCGGGTGCCTAGGAGCTTGAAGCCGTTGCTGGTGCCCATGAAGGCAAAGCGCTTGCCCTCGATGTAGCTCTGAGGGATCGGCTGACCGTTTAACTCGACGAGCTTCGGCTTGTAATCAAAGAGCTCCAGCTGTGAAGGGCCGCCGGCCATGAAGAGGTAGATGACGTTCTTGGCGCGAGGCGTGACATTGGACTGCTTCATCACGCCCGGCCCTGCCGCTGCAGCAGCTCTGGCCGCATGCAGTCCGCGTTCCGCCATCAACGATGCGAGGGCGACCGAGCCGATCCCCATGCCGCACTGGCTGAAGAAGTGGCGGCGGGTCTGGTCGCGGAGCTGGCTGTCTTGCGGAGAAATCATCTAGCGAACTTACGAAGCAGCTGACAGCCATGTTTCAAACAGTCACCCCCAACGCCGCCAAGGTCTTCAACACGATGGGTTCACCGGGCTGGAGTTTGTCGCGTTCTTCAAACAGGAGGCGTGTCACTTTTTCATAACCCGGCAGTTTGCCGGTGCGGCGCTGGGCGAGGAGGCGAACGTAGCGGACGGCGCGGTCGATGAGCTTGTTGTTGCTGGGCTTCACGTAGGTCATGAGGTTGTCGAGGTAGCGGCCCAGACGGCCCATGACGAGGGTGGAGTGAATGTTGATGAGCAGCTTGAGCAGCAGGTGGGAGTGGAATTCGTGAATGCCGGTCAGATCGATCTGGTGCTTCAGGCCATCGAACTCCCAGACCAGCTCCCCTGCCCCGCCGTCGATGTGAAACAGCAAATGCTCGGCGTCATGCGTGCGGATGCGGCGCCGGGCCGCAAGCTGTGCGGAGAAGTCATAGGATGCCAGCACCTCCGCACCGGCGACGTGGCGCACGTCCGGCCATTCCAGGGTGCGTGGCTCGCGGTGCAGCAGCGCCTGCCATGCGGCATGCGCGCCGGGCTGTTCCGGCATGAGGAAATGACACCACGAGGCCGGTGCGGCAGGATCATCCTGCTTTTCATACGGCACGAGGCTGAAGGTGGGGGCGCGCTCGGTGGTGTCTGTGACGACGGTGATGCCAAAGCGTGCGCTGCTGTAAAACACATAGGCACCGCGATCATACACCGCCGCCTCATGCTCGATGAAGGGCACGAGAAACTGGCCATCGCAATGCGCGACGTGGCGCAGCAGTTGCAGCACCTCCCCCGGGGCGTTTTCTGGGTCGTGCTGATGCAGGAACGCAAAGCCGATGGCCGCCATGAGCACGGTGCTGGCCTGCAGGCGTGTGCTGCCGGAGACGGCCATGGCACCCACCGAGAGATTGAGTTTGTGGATGGCCGGATTTTCGATCACGCGCTTGGAGCGCGCGGCGACTTTGACCAGCTGTTCGTCCGGATTGCAGTAGAGGAACCAGGGGGGATTGGTGGAGAGTTCTGCGGCGCGTTCCGTCGCGCCGATGACAAAGGGCGTCTCTCCGCCTTCGGTGGTGGCGATGAGCAGGTCGCCATTGATGAAGCCCAGTTCTTCGAGCTGCCGTGCGCCGTATTCGGGATGGTCCTCAAAGGTTTCGATGGCCTTGATCAGCGCGAGATCCCCGCCAGCCATGAAGGCGACGATGCGCTCTGGATCAGTCACGGGCAAGACACCCATGCGACAGAAAACCTCGATGCTCAGCGACAGCCGCCCGGTGGCGCCGCAGCCGCAGAGGAAGACCCGGTGCCCGGCAGCCAAAGTGGCGGCGATAGCGCGGGAGAGGTCCGCCAGCTGGGCGGATTTAGCGGCAAACTGGCGCAGGGCGAGCACATCCACCTGATGCATGAGCTTGACCGCCTCCCCCACATCCGTGCGTGCCATTTGCGACAAAGAGGTGGTGAAAGGATGCTGTGATTCCGTATCAAGCGCCCCGAGCTGGTAGTCGGTGGCGACTTTGAGGAATTCGTCAGCAGCATTCATGCAATATAGGATTCGAATGGAGCGGCGGAAAGGATGTTCACATGTGACAGTTTCCCATCTTGCGCGCAGCGCGGTGCGTTTCACTATGCATGCAAAATCGCATGATGGAATTCGCATTGTTCAGGCTGCCCGATGGGCGGGCATGGCTGGGAGAAGGCCCCTTCACCGCGCTGGCCACCGCGCCAGCAGCGGGAGGAGCCTTCTATATCAATGACTTCGACCTGAAAGACCCCAAGCCCTGGAAAGTGCCTGCGCGGCTGCATGAAATCACCGCTGGCAGCCTCGGGGAGACGATTCACCTCAACGGCTCGCAAAAGCCTCAGATTCAATGGGCTAAACCCGCCACGGAATGGTTCAAGATGGCCTTCCGCCGCATCCGCCGCGAAGTCCAGGCCAAGCGACTGGAGAAAATGGTGCCGGTGCTCACGGAATCCGGCACATTGACCGCTGGTGACCCGAGGCGGCTGCTGGATGCGATCATGCACGCCCCCGCGAACATGTGGGGCTACGCCCATGTCCAGGAAGGCGGCGGATTTCTCGGTGCCACGCCCGAACTGCTGTTCAAGGTGAAGGCGCAGCAACTGGAAACGATGGCGCTGGCGGGCACGGCCAAGCCCGGCAATCAGGACGCGTTTTTGACGGATGTGAAGGAGATCGAGGAGCATGAAATCGTGGTGCGCTACCTCACGCAGCAGCTGCAGGCCCTGGGGGCCGTGACCCGTGATCCGCGCACCTTGTGCCAGACTTCCGGGCTCGTGCACTTTCAGACCAAACTGAACGTGCAACTGAACGCCGCCGCAGATCCGGCGCAGCTGGTGCCGCTGCTGCACCCCACACCGGCGGTGGGCTGCCTGCCGCGCGATGAAGAGTCGATGGAGAAACTGCGGGAGTACCGCCAGCAGCTGAAGGTGCCGGGCTTTTTTGGCGCACCGTTTGGCTTTGCTGAAACCGATGGCACCACGCACATCGTCGTCTCCATTCGCGGCATCTGCTGGGAGGGAAATCAGATCAGCCTGCCCTCGGGCTGTGGCATCGTGGGTGGCAGCGCCTTTGATCACGAATGGCGCGAACTGCGCCTCAAACGCGAGGCCGTGCTGAGACTGCTGGCCCTTCAATCATGACGCAGACCCAGCTTATTCAACAAACCCTGCACACCATCGCCTACCTCGGGGTGCGTGAAGTGTGTGTCGCCGCCGGTGCACGCAATGCGCCGCTGGTGTCCGCCCTGCTGGCATGCAGCGGCGTGAAGATCTGGAATTTCTTTGAAGAACGCAGCGCGGCCTTCTTTGCGCTGGGCCGCATCATGGCCGACCGCCAGCCGGTGGCGGTAGTAACGACGTCAGGCACTGCGGCGGCTGAGCTCCTTCCGGCCGTGATCGAAGCGCATTATCAAAATCTGCCGCTGGTGCTGGTGACGGCAGACCGCCCGAAAAGATACCGTGGCAGCGGGGCACCGCAGGCCATTGAGCAGGCGGGATTGTTTGGCGTTTATGCGACCATCGTGGGCGACTGGGATGCCACGGATGAATCTCATGAAGGCCACTGCTCCGACGGCCCGATGCACCTCAACGTGTGCCTGGATGAACCGCTGGAGACGAACGTGGCTGGCGTTGATTTTTCCGCCGCTCCCCCGATACCTGCCGCAGAGGAAGGGCCGCCCGGGGCTCTGCAGTGTGATCTCGTGCTGGCAGCGGGGATGCACCCGCGTGAAGCCGCTGATGCGGCCGCTTTGCTGGCGCGGATCGGTGTGCCAATCATCGCCGAAGCCACCTCGAATCTGCACCGCTTCCCTGAGCTGCAGCCGCTGCTGATTCCCGGTGGTGAGCGGGCGCTGCAATCCGCACGCCCGGCGCATGTGCTGCGCATCGGTGCGGTGCCTTCGTGGCGCTGGTGGCGGGATCTGGAGGATCTGCCGAAGATCAAGGTCACCAACATCACCCGCACAGGCTTCAGCGGACTGGCGCGGACAGAGAATGTGGAAACGCTGGCGTGGGAGAACATTCGCAGCAAGCAGTTTACCCGCGTCGATCCGCCCTGCGGCATTCTGCGCTTTGAACCTGACTTCGAAAAATTCCCGGAGTCCGAGCCGGCCTGGGTGAGCAAAATTGCGAAGGCCATTCCCGCAGGCTCGCGGGTGTTTTTGGGCAACAGCCTGCCGATTCGCGAATTCAATCTGGCGCTGCAGACGACAAAGCCGGGCATCGAGCTTTTTGCCAATCGCGGAGCTAATGGCATCGACGGACTCGTTTCGACCTTCCTTGGCACCAGCGCGGTGCACGGCGGCGAATGCTGGCTGATCCTCGGGGATCTGAGCGCGCTGTATGATCTCGCCGCGCCGTGGGTCATCGCCCAGATGGAGCATCCGCGGCTGCGCATCGTGGTGATCAACAATGGCGGCGGCAAAATTTTCTCCCGCGTGGCCAGCATGCGTGCCCTGCCTGAGGCCGCGCGCAACGTGATCGAAAACCGTCACTCGCTTGGATTTGAGCCCTGGGCGCAGCTGTGGGGCATGGAGTATCTCCAGACCGATGATGCGAATGATCTCGCAGACCTGCTGCCGATGCCGATGGTGATCGAAATCCGCCCCGATCCCATGCACACGGAAGCGTTCTGGAAAGACTGGCAGAAGCCGGTGATCAGGCCGCGATGAGGCTGCTGTGAAGCAGCGTAGCGCATGACCGTTCGACCGTCTACGAGCGTACGGCAAACTGCGGCGTGCGAAAATCCTCGCGCTCGGGCGGTTTGGCAAAGGGATATGAAGGTGATTGCGAGAGCATCACCCGCCAAACACACCCAACCTACGGTGAAAAGCGGCCAGTGATTAGGCCACGATGAAATCGCGGAAGGCGGTGATGATCACCACCACGGAGCAGGCTCCGGCATCTGGGAAGCCGATGCAGGCCTCGCCGAGGGTCTTGGCGCGGCCAAACTTGGCGACCATGGCTTTGCTGGCTTCCTTGCCTGCCTCGGTGGCGTCGGCCACGGCGGTGATGGCATCTGGCAGGGACTGAGCAGCGACTTCTGCAGCCTTGGTGGCGGCAGGCTCCATGGCATCCACGCAGGTTTTGTCGCCAATGGCGGCGCCACCTCGCTGCTTCACGCCATCCACACCGGCCTGGAGGAAAGCGGCCAGTGCAGCGGCATCGAAGGATTCTTTGCCATTGAGGGCTTTGCCGCCATTGCGGAAGAAGGTGCCGAAGATGGCACCGCTGGCGCCGCCCATGCTGCTCATCATTGCCATGCCGACGGTGGAAAAGGCTTTCTCGATGCTTTCGACTTCGCCGGCGTTGAGCTTCTCCGTGGCGGCACGCATGCCGCGCTCCATGCCCATGCCATGATCCCCGTCTCCGAGATCACGGTCGGCCTGGGACAGCATCGGCTCGGCAGCGATGATGCGCTCGCAGGCGAGCAGGAGCATGGCTTTGACTTCGTCTTTGGAAAGGGTGGCTTTGGGCATGGGACCGCGATTGTTGGCGCGCTGGCGGGGAAGTCAAATGCGAAGCCTGCAGGGGCAGCGGAGTCCGGGGCTCCGAATGGATGGCGGCCTGCGACACCGAGAGGCCGCCCATGCGCCCGGCGTACGCCAAAAAACCCGCCCCCCCCCCCGCTCAGGTTGCAATTCTTTCCGTCTCTATCGGCCAGAAC
>JAPLUN010000579.1 GCA_026397715.1 Verrucomicrobiota bacterium | reverse complement strand
CTTGTTGCTGAACCAGCACTTTTTCTTCACCTGATGAATCATGATCTGCTTGCCGCCGAGCTCGGACAGCAGGGTGTTCAATGACTGGATGCCGCTGGCCAGAGCGCGCGTGTAGTCGGTGGTGGTCTTGACGCTGTCCTTCACCGCATTGGTCATGTCTTCACGCATGCGGTTCAGCGTCATGGCAAATTCGGCGTCCACCCGCTGCTGATGCGCAGCGGCGCGCTTGTCGAGGTTGTCGGCCTGCTCTTTGATCTGCTTGGAGAGGGCATTGAGATCCACGAGGAAATCCTTCTGCGCATTCGCCACCGCCTTCACCAGCGTGTCCATCACCCCGGCCGTGTCTCCGCCAGCGATACTGCCGCCGTCATTGAGACGCGGCAGCAGCACTTCATTGCAGAAGGCGTCGATGTCATTGAGGCAGTCGTCCTCCGCTTTCATCATGCCGTTGAGCGGGAAGTTCAAAGTCATGGCCAGCACCAGGCCGAGCAGCGTGGCATCGAATGCGGTGCCGAGGCCACCGGTCACGGCTCCCAGCGTCGCAGTCACCTGCTTGAGATCGGTCATGTTGCCGAAGTTCATGCCACCGATGGCGTGTGACAGACCGATGACGGTGCCGATGAAGCCCAGAATCGGGATGGCCCAGAGAAACGCCTTCAACAGCGAATAACTGCCGCCGATGCGCATGCTGTCGATGTCGGACTGGCTGGAGAGCATGTTCGTCACATCCCCCACATTTTGCTTCACTTCAAAGAGCTCCAGGGCCTTGCGGATGCGATTGACCATCATGCTGTCACGCAGACGATGCGGCAGCTTGTAAACGTGGTCGATGAACTGGCCCACGTTGTCGCGGTTGATTTCAGCCCCCACCTCCCAGGGCAGCACATCTAGCAGCAGCGCCTTGCGCTGATGGGCGAGCTTCTGCATCTTCAAATACAGGATCGACATGGCCCACGTGAAGAACAGCGTGTTCATGAAGCTCACCAGCATGTGCTTGAAGAACAGCGACGCGATGAACTGCATGGTCGTGTACGTCGCCGGAGAGACGCTGTCCGGCGCCTTGAACGGGAACAGAATGCCCACCCACGCGAGGAACAGCACGAAGCCGATCCCGAAGCTCAGAAATCCATTGGGGTTCGTCGGATCTATTTCTTCCCAGCCGCCACGCTCTCCACGCTCAGGCGTGCCGGTGGCGGGTGGCTGCTCAGGCGCGGATGCCCCATGCTCATACTCAGCTCCAAACGCGTCGTTCTCAGCAGGTGCTGGGTTTGGGGCTGGTGCCGTAACGCTGCTGGGTGCAGGCAGCCCTGAAGGGGCTGGCAGCGAAGATGGGGCCGCGGCCGGAATGCTCAGCTTGGTATTGCAGCCAGGACAGCGGACTATTTTGCCTGCCATTTCCGGCTCGGCTTTGAGTTGCATGTCGCATGAGGGGCATTTGAACGTCACAGGTGATTTCCTCCAAGGTGTGATTTGAAACGGGTTCGCAAGTACTTAGCGAAAGCCATACCCGTTCCACAATATAATTCTTGGGGTGAAAATTCACTTCGGCCACAAAGATACCAAAGTATCGGTCAAAGGTATCAATTTTGACCACTCGCAACTGATCAGAGCAGCTCTTCCACGAAGCGCTTTGAATCAAACGCCTGAAAATCTTCCACGCGCTCACCCAGTCCGATGAAACGGGTGGGCACGCCAAGTTCCTGTTGAATCGCTACAAGCACACCGCCTTTGCCGCTACCATCCAGCTTGGTGACAATGACACCCGTCAAAGGAATCACCTTATTAAACTCACGCGCCTGCTGCAAAGCATTGGAGCCGGTGGTCGCATCACAAACGAGCAGCACTTCGTGTGGCGACTCGGCATCCTTGCGCCCGAGGATGCGGTGAATTTTCTTCAGCTCCTCCATCAGGTTGTGCTTCGTGTGCAGCCGCCCTGCGGTGTCACAGATGAGGTAATCAGCCTCCGTCTTGAGCGCCTTTTCATAACCTTCAAAACAGACCGATGCCGGATCGCCATTCGGCGGACCTTTGACGAGAGGGATCTCCAAACGTTCAGCCCAGACCGTGAGCTGCTCCACGGCCGCGGCACGGAACGTGTCTGCGGCAGCCAGCACCACCTTGTGGCCACTCTTGTGAAGAAGGTGAGCCAGCTTCGCCGTGCTGGTTGTTTTGCCGGTGCCGTTGACACCTACAATGAGGAGGACCTTGGGCTTGCCGGGGATCGGCTCGATCGCAGGCACCGACTCGGGCAAAATTTTGCGCACATGCTCACGCGCCACCTGCACGATGTCCGCCCCGTGCAGCGTGCGCTGGCGGGACTTGAGATCCGCCACGATCTGCAGCGCCAGACGCGGGCCCAGATCCCCGGCGACGAGGGAGGCCTCCAGTTCATCCCAGTCAATGTCGGGCTTGGTGAAGCGCTGGATGAGTGATTTGAAAAAACCGGCCATCGGGAAAAGCTAGGAGGCTTGGGGTACGGGAGCAGGCGCTCCAGGTTTGCGCAGTGACTTGGCCAGCTTGTCGAGCACTCCATTGACGAAGGAGCCGGACTCGCCGGCGCTGAGGGCTTTGGCGATGTCGATGGCCTCGTTCAAAATCACGGGCGTGGGCACCTCCGGGCAGTAGAGCAGCTCGTAGGAGGCCACGCGAAGCACGTTGCGGTCCATGGCGGCGAGTCGTTCGAAGCTGAAATTTTCCAGCAGTCCGGTGATCCCTGAATCGATCTGCTCCTGATGGGTGATAACCCCCTTGATCAAGTTTTCAGCAAACGCACGGGTGGAAGCCCTCGCGCTATGAAGAGTCCAGAAGTCTTCCGGTTCCCCGGGCTTTTCCGTCCCCTGAAGATCACGGGCAAAAAGAAATTGAATGGCGGCCTCTCGGCCTTCGCGGCGTCTTCCCATGATGTTAGGCGTGGTCAAGGGGTTCGCCGGCAAAGCTGGCCTTCATCTTGCCGAACAGATTGATCATTTTGACGCAAGTCTGCGCGGCCTCCGTGCCACGGTTGATGGTGGCTCCCAGGCAGCGTTCCTCCGCCTGCTCCTCCGTGCTGACCAGCAGCACCTCATGAATGACGGGGATGCAGTGCCTCACCGCCATCTGCTGCAGGGCATCTGTCACCGAAGCACCGACGAGATCTGCATGCTCCGTGGAGCCACGAATGATGACTCCCAGGGTGATGACTGCATCCGGCGCGCTGCCACGCAGCACGTGCTCCACGCAGACCGGAATCTCAAAGGCGCCGGGCACGCGATAGACATCGATGGAAGCATTGGGGGCAATGACTTCGATCTCTTCCTTGGCGGCATTGAGCAGGCCTTGGACGAACTGGTTGTTGTACAATGAGGCAACGATCGCGATGTTGATCGGATCCTGGGTGGGGCGTGGACGACTGGAGGCGTAATTGGACATGTGACTAAAGCTTGTGGCCCATCTTCTTCTTCTTCGTTTCGAGATAGCGGGCGTTCTCGGGTTTTGGCGTGGATTTAACGGGGACTTGTTCGACGATTTCGAGCTTGTGACCTTCAAGGCCCACGACTTTGCGCGGGTTATTGGTCATGAGCAGAAGCTTGCGCACCCCTAGGTCAGAGATGATCTGCGCACCGATGCCGTAGTCGCGCAGGTCCATGGGGAAGCCGAGTTTCAGATTGGCCTCCACGGTGTCAAAGCCCTGCTCCTGGAGCTTGTAGGCCATGATCTTTCCATGCAGACCTATGCCGCGTCCTTCGTGGCCGCGCATGTAAACGATGATCCCCTTCCCTGCGTTGGCTATGTGCTTCATCGCAGCATGCAGCTGGCTGCCGCAGTCGCAGCGGCGGGAGGAAAACACATCTCCGGTGAGGCATTCGCTGTGCACGCGCACGAGCACCGGCTCATCAGGCGTGACGTCCCCCATGACCAGAGCCACGTGATGCACGCCATCGAGGCTGCTCTTGTAAAGGTGAAGCTTGAACGTACCGAAGTCGGTGGGCATGTCCACGACCTCGATCTTTTCCACCAGCTTCTCACTCAGGCGGCGGTGCGCGATCAAATCCGCGATGCTGCACATCTTGAGGGCGTGCTTTTTGGCAAATTTCTTCAGGTGCGGCAGACGCGCCATCGTGCCATCGGCATTCATGATCTCGATGAGCACCCCGGCTTCGTGCAATCCCGCGAGACGGGCCAGATCCACGGCGGCCTCGGTATGCCCCGCACGGCGAAGGACGCCACCCGGCTTGGCCACCAGCGGATTGATGTGCCCAGGCTGCACCAAGTCCTCCGGCTTGCTTTTGGCATCCGCCAGCAGGCGGATCGTGCGGCAGCGGTCGGCCGCACTTATTCCAGTGCTGATGCCCTTGGCCGCATCCACTGTCACAGTGAAGTCGGTGCGGAAGGCTTCGCGGTTCTCCGGCACCATGCTGGGCAGGTTCAGCTTCTCGGCGATTTCGAGAGAGACCGGCACACACAGCATGCCGCCGCCCTGCCGCACCATGAAGTTCACCATGTCAGCAGTGATTTTTTCGGCGGCACAAATCAAGTCCCCCTCATTTTCACGGTCTTCGTCATCGGTGACTATGACCATGCGGCCAGCGCGAATGTCTGCGAGGACAGACTCCACGGAGTCGAAAGCGGATTCCTTTTTGCGGGGCATGAGAGAGGTGTAAAAGAGCCAGTGCCACGGGTTGCGGCGTCAGGGTCGGATGATTTAACCGGTTGGAGACTGTTTTCCAGTGCGAGTTGGTTTTTCGTTGCTGTCTTTGAGGAGCTTCGCGTAATGTCAAGTCATGCCTCCTCCAACCAAAGTCAAACGCCCCTCATCGGTGACGGTGGGTGAGTTTTTCACTTTGAATGAAAAATCTCTCAAGTTAAGACTGGTTGGCAGCGATGCGGGCTACACACGCAAGATCAGCGAACCCTCAGTGAACCGCCCCGGCCTGGCGCTGTCCGGCTTCTTCACCTACTTCGCCTACAAGCGCGTGCAGGTCATTGGCAACTCGGAATGCTCCTTTCTTGAAGGACTCGACCCCAAGCTGCGCGCGGCGCGCTTCAGCCAGCTCTGCTCCTGGGACATCCCCTGTGTCGTCATCGCACGCGGACACCGTATTGACGATGAATTGATCCAGATCGCCAATGAGGCGGGCATCTCCGTCTTCCAGACCAGCATGATGACCATGAAGTTCCTCAATGCCGCCACCATCAAGCTGGAATGGGCCTTTGCTCCCACCCTGCTGGTGCATGGCTGCTTGGTGGACGTGCAGGGCCTCGGCGTGCTGATCCAGGGAGACAGCGGCTGCGGCAAGAGCGAAAGCGTGCGAGGTCATCGGCTCCGCCCCTGACATCACCCGTGGAATGATCGAAATCCGCGGCCTGGGCATTCTCAACGTGGCGGCGCTCTTTGGCGTCAGCGCTGTTCGTCTCAGCAAACGGCTGGATTTGATCGTGGAACTTGTGCGCGGTGCCAAAACCGAGGATTTGGAGCGCGTCGGGGCGAACTCCGACACCCGTGAGATCATGGGCCTCAAGATCGGCCGTGTGGCGCTGCCGGTGGAGCCGGGCCGCGACGTGGCCGGACTCATCGAACTGGCCGCCATTAATTTTAAATTGCGTACCTTTGGTTACAACAGTGCGGTAGAGTTTGACCAAAGGTTGTTGAAAAAGATGACGGATGATCAATTAGGTTAACTGCAGCACCTTCCCTCACCACCATGAGCATTCAAAAAGAACTGACGATCCGCAATAAAATGGGCATGCACGCACGCCCGGCGGCGCAGTTCGTCAAGCGTGCCAGCAAATATCAGTGTGACGTCTGGGTGGAAAAAGACGACGAGCCCGTAAACGGCAAAAGCATCATGGGCCTCATGATGCTGGCCGCAGGCCGTGGCGAGACGATCAAAATCATTGCCGACGGCAACGACGCCGAGGCTGCCGTGGCCGATCTCGAAGAGCTTGTTACTTCAGGCTTTGGCGACGCGGAGTGATGGCTGCCCAAGCTTGGTTGGCAAAAATCTACGGCTTGAGATCCTAGGCTCTCAGGCCAGAGAACGGCTCTCTTTCAGTTTATTGATCGTGGCCTGTAGGGCTTCGCGGGACAGCGGCACTTTGCGGCGCGCTCGCCACCTCAGAAAAATGGGAAGCAAAAACGGCCCTCCCAGAAGTGGAAACAACGTTAGAAAAATCCACTCGAACGGCACATGCCCCCATGACGAACCAAATAGATCCGGAGCGACAAGAATCACTGTCCAAGAAAGCGCAACGAAACCCAAGAATCCATAAACGTTCAACACCTGCCGCCAGTGGAGTGGAATGCGCTGAACGTTTAGAAAGCCTTGGGAAGAAAAGACAATGAGCTCCCTGTCCAGGTGCGGCAGTCGCATCAATCGGATGCTTCGAAAAGGAAGCACCGGCAAATAAACCACGGACAGCCACTCGGTGGTCACATAGGAACCGTCGGGGTGAAAATCACACTCGCCGTAGTAGAGGGTTCCGATTCCATTGATGCTTGCTGGCATCCCGCTGAATTACCGTTGCATCCTGATCGGAACAAGAAAAAACCCCAGCGGGATGGGACGTTCTC
>JAPLUN010000606.1 GCA_026397715.1 Verrucomicrobiota bacterium | reverse complement strand
GCATCCCCTTCTCGATCTCGCACTCACTGTCATCCTGCCCTCCATCGCCTTGGAAAAACTCAGCGCGCCGGACCGGCTGGGGCCGCTGTGGGCGCTGATCGTGGCGCTGCTCCTGCCGCTGGGCTTTGGCATCTGGTGCTTTATTCAGAAGCGCGGGCTGAACTTCTTTTCCGTGCTCGGCCTGATCGCCGTCATCATCACCGGGGTGCTGGGCTTGTGGAATCTGAATGCCGTGTGGTTTGCCGCCAAGGAGGCCATGTTCCCAATCTTCCTCGGCATTGCCTTCCCGCTGAGCCATCGCTGGGGCAAGCCGCTCATCAACGAGATGCTGCTCAACCCGCAGGTCATCAACCAGCCCGCCCTGCATCAGGCGCTCGACACCCCGGAGAAGCACCACACCTTCGCCCTGCTGCTCAAAAAAGCCTCCTGGGGCATGGCCGGCACGATGGTGCTCTCCTCCATCTCCAATTTTGCCCTCGCCATCTACCTGCTGGGAGACAAAGCCCCCGGCAGCGAGGAATACACCAAGGCCATCGGCCGCCTGAACTGGAGCGGCTTCCTCGTCATCGGCATTCCCCTCATGGGAGTGACCTTCGGCCTGCTGCTCTGGCTGCTGCGTTCCATCACCCGTCTCACCGGTTTGGAGCGGGACGATTTGATGAATCAGGGCACCACGGTGCGCAAGCAGGTGAACAATGGCTGATTTCCTGTCTAAAAACCGTTTGCCCAATCCTCCGAGGCCGTTTATAGACCTCGCCCCCGGACTCGCGCGATTAGCTCAGTGGTAGAGCATTACCTTGACATGGTAGGGGTCACAGGTTCGAACCCTGTATCGCGCACCATCTTCGATTGAAGATTTCAGTCCAAAACCCCTCAGCCTCCCATGTGCTGACAAACTCAAGCCGCAGAGCGCGAGGCTCGAACGCCACCGGGCTTGGTATCGCTCAGCGGAACAAACCGAATTTCGACGCGACGATGGAGTGCTGCGGCAATGCGGGTGAGCATCGCCAGTGAATGGCCATCGTACTCAGCGTCCTCCAGGCGGCAGATGACGGAAGCGGTGGTTCCCACCAGTTTCGCAAAAGCTCGCTGAGAAAGACCTGCCTGAACGCGCAGAGCAGGGAGTTTGCGTGCGACGGCATCATCGGCGCGAATCTGCTCCAGTTCGGCCATTCTTACCGGCTTGCCCGCCACTAGACGGCGATGTAGGATTTCAACGGCATCGCTGGTTGGTTTGCTTTTTTTCTTGGTCATCTTCATCTCTCCTCAAATGTGTGTGCTTTGGGGTTTGTCTCGAAATTCTTCCGCCGCTCGATGGCTCGCGCTATTTCCACGGGTGGCACCCGGTCTTCCTTCACGATCCCGTGCGAAACCACCGCCGCAACGTTCCCATGAAAGAAATAGAGAATGCGATAATGGACGCCTTGCAGGCTAGATCTCAGTTCATAAATCTTGTCTCTCAGCAAATCGGCTTCAGGTCGGCGTAGTTGATGTCCTTCCTGTTTGAGTCGTTCAAGCTTGGCGAGGCATTTTAACTGCGCCTTGGCGGGAATACCATCCAGCCACTCCAGTGTTGGTACAGTTCCATCCTTCTCCTGATAAAAGACGACTTTGGTTTGTGGCACAGATTTCCTCCCTTTGCATCGTTACCAAATTTGCGAACGCATGTCAATGAATGACTGCATACTGTGCATCACACTCACCCCAGCGGAATCTGCGGCACGGTAATCACAAACTCCGCGCCCTGCCCCGCGTCACTTGCCACTGCCACGGTGCCGTTGTGCGCTTCCACAATGGCTTTCACCAAACTCAACCCCAGGCCAAGGCCGCGCTGGGTGCGGCTTTTGTCACCGCGATAGAGACGTTCCCAGATGTGCGGCTGATCGGTGGCGGGGATGCCCATGCCGGTGTCGCGAATGGTGACGGTCGCCGTGTTTTCAGCCGCGCGGCAGGCCAGATGCACCTTGCCGCCCTCGGGCGTGTACTTGAGGGCGTTATCGAGCAGGTTGGCAAAGGCCTGACTCAGGCGCGTGGGGTCCACAGAGGCCTTGCAGTCGGACGCAAAGTCGGTGCTGATGCTGATGTGCTTTTCCTCGCTGATGAGGTCGTACATCTCGATCACCTGAGTGAGCAGCGCGGGGATGGACGTCAGTTCGCGGTGCAGCTTCATCATCCCGGCCTCGGCTTCGCTGATGTCCATCAGCGCCTTGAGCATGGTGAGCACGCGGTCGGATTCCTCCACGCAATCGGCCAGCGCCTCGCGTGCGACGGGATCAGGCGTGGTCTGCACGGCGGCCTCGGCTGTGCCACGCAGGCGGGTCAGTGGGGTGCGCAGGTCATGCGCCACATTGTCAAGCGCATGGCGCATGCCTTGAATGAGCGACTGGTTCTTGTCGAGCAGGCGGTTGAACTCGGTCGCCAGTTCCTCCAGTTCAGCCTGACTGGCGTGGGCGGTGACACGGGCGGAAAAGTCGCCGGTGTCTGAGATGGTGCGCGCGGTGTCCACGACATCGCGCACCGGCTTGGTGGCGCGATGCGCGAAGTAAGCGCCGCCCAGCACGGCGAGAAGCAGCGTGGGCGTCATCACCAGCAGGAAGTTGCGGCGAAAGGGTTGCAGCACCGTCTCGCGGCTGTTGGTGCTGCGACCCACCTGAAGGATGGA
>JAPLUN010000140.1 GCA_026397715.1 Verrucomicrobiota bacterium | reverse complement strand
GCAGCGGTTCCAGAGCATGCCGCGCTAGGAACAATGCCACCAGATCATTCCGGGACAGATGCAGCATAGGGAACTCATGCACTTCCTGTGTGTAGTGGTAGCCGTGCTTGAGCGGGTCATACTCCAGCGGCAATCCCAGTTGGTCTCGCATGAAGCTCACCTCCCGCTGAATGGTCTTGGACGTCACCTCGATCTCCTTTACCAGGGTGGAGCAGTTGGGAAATTTGCCTGTGCGGATGATCTTGTGGATCTCCAGCACCCGCCACATGGCCGGACGGCTGGCTCCTGAGCGGATGGCCTGTTCGGATCTTGGGGCCTTGGCCCGCAATCGTCGGGAAGGAGATGATTGGGACGTGGGAGCAATGCATACCGCAGAAAGTTTGCCTGTCGCCCCACAAATGTCCCCCCCTGTGGCAGGATTGCATCGTCTATGAATCCTCACCTCATCGAAAGCGCCTACATTCTCGACCGCTCTGGTTCCATGCAAACAATGCAGGAGCCTGCTGTCGCAGCTTTCAATCTCTTCATCAAATCCCAGCTTGATGTACCTGGCGATGCCCACCTCACGCTCGTCCAGTTTGATGATGCTTACGAAATGCCGTACGCAGCCCTGCCAATTCAGGAGGTGCCGCAGCTCACCGCCGCCACCTACACACCGCGAGGCAGCACGGCTTTGCTGGGTGCCATTGGCCGCACCATCACAGAAACCAACCGTAGCATCTCCGCCCTCCCTGACGCAGAAAAGCCCGGCAAGGTAATCTTCACCATTTTCACCGATGGCATGGAGAACGCCTCCCATGAATACACCCTGAAACACATCAGCGACCTCATCCGCCTTTATCGCGATGAAAAAGGCTGTGAATTCCTCTTCCTTGCTGCCAATCAAGATGCCATCGCCAGTGCCACAGCCATGCACATGGACGCCCGGTCCAGCAGCAACGTCCAGTTTTCACTCAGCGGCGTCAAATCCACAGGCAGCGCCATGTCGCGCAAAGTGTGGGCCATGCGCATGAAAAGCGGCGGCACCATGGATGTCCAGGCCATGGAGCAGATCGTCAAAGAGGAGGAGCAGAAGCCTGAACAAAGCGCATGACCTTCATCACTGACACCATCGCCAATTTTGTGGATGCTGAGAACCGTGCTGCAATGGAGGCCGCAGGAATTCGCTCTATTCTCTGCCTAAACGGACACTTCTATGACTGCAAGCCCGAGGACTGCGGGGTGGAGGCTTTGACCTGCTTCAACCTCCAGGACGGTCCAGGCAATGCCCCTTGGCTGTTTGATCGCGCCGTGAAGATCGTCTGGGAGTACGCATTGAAGCATCCCAAACTGTTGGTCCACCGCCATTCTGGCAGAAGTCGTTCTGTCATGGTGGTGGCCAGTCACCAGCGATGGATCTTCGATGAGCGGCACGATTTGCTCAGCCACCTGGGCCTTAGGCAGAATGAGGCTGCGGCCTCTGCTGCTTCCGGGAAAGAGGCCGGCAAGATTGAAGGCTTTGATGAAGCGCAGCATGTGCCGCAGACTGAAGTGCGAGAGTGCGGCACCCGGCTTTACGAGCGGTGCAAGCTCCGTGAGAGCCAGCCGGATCGGCAGGGGCAGGGAGCTCGTTGATTTCATCTGCGATCACTTCGCCCCCCCCCCCGCTGTCTGTATCAGACTATCCAAACAGTCCCATGACCGGCTTGCCGGTGGAGAACGGCGGACGGGAGAGGCCGGTGTTCATGGTGAGATCGTTCAAGGGCACGCCCAAGGCATGAAGCACGGTGGCGTGGAGATCTTGGACGGTGACGGGATCGCTCACCGGAGCGGAGGCCGTCTTGTCGGATTCGCCGTAAATCGCGCCGCCGCGAATGCCACAGCCGGCGACGATGGCGGAGAAACACTTGGGCCAGTGCTGGCGTCCAGGAGGCCCCTGCGTCAGAATGATGGGTGTGCGTCCGAACTCGCCGACGGCAACGACCAGCGTGTCTTCCAGCAGGCCGCGCTGTTTGAGATCCGTGAGTAGCGCGGAGAGCGCCTGATCAAGGCGCGGCAGGCAGAAGTTCATGCCATACGAGCCGCCACCGAAGGCGTTGCCCATGCCCATGTTGCCGCCATGCATGTCCCAGCTGGAGCTGGGCGGGCCGCCACCTTTTTCGTCCGGCGCGGCCCCGACCCAGCCATTGACGGTGATGAAGCGTACGCCTGCCTCAACCATGCGCCGGGCGAGCAGGAGATTCTGGCCGAGCGGGTGCATGCCATAGCGTTCGCGCACAGCCAGCGGCTCACTCTTCAAGTCAAAAGCCTGTCGGCCTTCCGGGCGGGTCATGGAGTCGTAGGCTTTCTCGCGGAGTTCGTTCCAGTCCTTGCCCTGCGGATTGTCCGCGAGGAGCTTGGACTCCAGATCGGCCAGCAGCTTGCGTCGTTCCCACAGACGCTCGGGATCGCCCATGTTATAAATTTCCGGTGGCGTGAAATTCGGCATCGCGGGATGGTTGTTCTCGGAGCCGATGAACACCGGCGCGTGCGCAGAGCCCAGATAGCCGCCTGAGCCGATGTTTGGCGCGCAGAAAACCGGCGGCCCCACGCATTTGATGAGCCAGGCATTGGAGACGAGGTTCTCCTCACTCGGCAGATGCTTGGCCACCACGGAGCCGAGATAGGGCAGGCCGTCGGGCTCGCCCTGCTTCACGCGCTCGATCAACTGCCCGCTGAGCAGGTTGTGCATCGCGTCGAAGTGATTGTTGATCGGCCCCGGGTGCGTCATCGAGCGGATGAGGCAAAACTGATCCGTCACCTTCGCCAGCATCGGGTGCAGCTCGCTCAAGTGCATGCCCGGCACCTTGGTGCGTATGGGTTTATATGGGCCGCGGATCTCAGACGGTGCGTCCGGCTTCAGATCCCAGGTGTCAAGCTGGCTCGGGCCACCGCACAGCAGCAGAAAGATGCAGCGCTTCTTCGAAGCCACCGCTTTGCCCGAGGCGTCCAGCTTGTCCTTGCCGACGACCAGTCCTGGGATGGCGAGGTTCAGAGCGCCGATGCCACCGGCTTGAAGAAACTGGCGGCGCGAGGTCGGGAGGATGTTCATAAACAGTGGCTGTTCGAGACAAAGAGTATGTTGCCGCAGGCAACATGCCCCGTGCAGACCCCGGGGCTGGATAGTTACGTCATCACGCGCCGGGATTTCTCATCACCGGCATGAAAGGTCAAAGATGAAAGTATTCACCAGCTTCAACGAGCAACAAGAGGAGGCGAGTCCTCATAAGCGGTTGTCGATCATGACGCCCTCTGCCGATGGCTGGAGCCGCACGAATCAGCTTCGGTTTTTGAAACATAACAAGCTTCGCAACTGTAGACCTCAAACCATGAATCTGTAATTCTTCAGCGCATTTTCAACAACCCCTTGTGACTCAGCCTGCACGTCAGACCGGTTAACTTCAGCTTTTCCAAAATCATCCACCCTGGCAACCACCGGAACGCTCCAGCATCCATTCTTGAAATCATGCGTCTCCTTCGTCTCCTTCGTTTTCTTCCATTGCTTTCTCTCACCTTCCTCGCTCAAGCAGCCGAGTTCGGTGACAAGCGCGACAAGCCCGGGGAGGTGCAGGCACTGCGAGTTCCGGAAGGCCTCATTCCTTCTTCCGCGGCACGAACGCCTGAGGAGGAATTGAAATCATTTCAAGTCGCGCCGGGGTTCCGGATCGAACTCGTCGCGTCCGAGCCCCTGGTGCAAGATCCGGTGGTCACGCAGATCGCGCCAGATGGCAGACTCTGGGTCGTTGAGATGCGCGGCTTCATGGCGGCCATGGATGGTAAAGGGGAGGAGCTTCCCAGCGGGCGAGTCGTCGTGCTGGAGGACACGGACCATGACGGGCGCATGGACAAAAGCACGGTGTTTGCCGATGGCCTCGTCATGCCGCGTGCACTCCTGCTCGTGGGGGAAGGGGCCCTCGTCGGTGCACCGCCGAAGCTGTGGTACTTCCGCGATACTGATGGCGATGGAAAGGCGGATAACCAGACCGAGATCGCCGGTGATTTCGGTTGGGTGAACAATCCTCTGCATCCGGAGCTGGGAAATCCTGAGCAGGCTGCCAACTCACTTTTGTGGACCTTGGACAACTGGATCCACGCCGCGCATTACACACGGAAGTACCGCTTTGAAAACGGCCAGTTTTCCACGGGGGTGACGTCCTTTCACGGCCAGTGGGGGCTTGCGCAGGACAACGATGGGCACCTGTTTTACAATTCGAATCAAGATCCGTTGCGCGTGGATGTTCTCCCCTCGCATTACACTGCACGAAATCCGAACAACGAGCAGTGTGCAGGCACGAATCTGCAGGTTTACAGTGATCAGCTTGTCTGGTCCGTGCGCGTGAATCCCGGCGTCAACCGCGGCTACCGCGACGGCATTTTACGCGAAAACGGGCGGCTCAAGGAGTTTACTGCGGCATGTGCGCCGCACATCTATCGAGGAGGTGCTTTCGGCGCGGACTTCGAAGGCAACCCCTTCATCTGTGAACCTGCGGGGAATCTCATCAAGCGTGAGATCATGACCGCGAAAAACGGCCGTCTCACATGCAAGGAGGCTTATGAGCAGCAGGAGTTTGTCGCCTCCACGGACGAGCGGTTTCGCCCCGTGAATCTCACAACAGGACCCGACGGCGCACTCTATGTCACCGACTTCTACCGCGGCGTTCTCCAGCATCGCGAATCGTTCACGACCTACCTCCGCACCTACTCCGAAAACCGGGGGCTCGACAAGCCCTTGCACCTTGGCCGCATCTGGCGTCGTCGAGCGCGGTGACAAGAGTATCGTGGCGTCCTTGCGGCTGCTTGCCACCAATGATCCTAGCGAGATGGGGAAGGTTCACGCGCTTTGGACTCTCGATGGTCTCCATCAGTTGGATGAGGCAACAGTTCTGCAGGCGCTTGCAGACAAGCAGCCGCGCGTGCGCGCCACCGCCATCCGCCTCTGCGAAAACTTCCTCAAGTCAGAAACTCGCGGCCACGTGCTGGCCAAACTCATGGAGATGACCGCTGAGCGCGAGCCTTTCGTCCAGCAGCAGCTCGCGCTCACTCTCGGGGAAGCCGCCGATCCGGAAGCCGATCTGGCCATGGCGAAACTTCTGCAGCAGGCACCGGACACCGAGTTCATGGTTGACGCTGTTGTGAGCGGGCTGTTTGGACGTGAAGCATCGCTTCTGGAAAATCTCGTGAATGATGGGGCGAGCAATGACCAGCTCGTCGCCACGCTGGCGCGTTGCGTATTCACTTCCCGCCGGAAAGCGGACATCGAAAAGCTGATCACATGGATGGCTTCATCGAAGAAGTCCTCAGCATTGCTGGATGGAGTGGCCGCAACCTCCTTGCGCAAGCCGGTGAAGCTGGCCGGTGAGCCCGCTGAGCTGAAGCAGATACTGGACAAGCGTGCTGCGCGGCTCGCCTCGCTTCTGGTCTGGCCAGGCAAACCCGGGGTGAAAACCGAGCAGCCCCTGGCACCGCTCACGAAGCAGCAGCAAGGCCGCTATGATCTCGGCAAAGTACTTTTCACCGGTGTGTGCGCTGCCTGTCATCAGATGCATGGCCGGGGCCTCGATGGTGTCGCGCCGCCGCTCATGGATTCGGAGTGGGTGCTGGGTTCTGAGCAGCGCATGGTGCGCATCATTTTGCATGGACTCACCGGTCCGGTCTCGGTCCGTGGCAAAACCTATCGCCTGGACATGCCAGCATTCGGCTCCTTCAGCGATGAACAGATCTCCGCCGTTCTCACCTACATACGTCGCGAATGGGAGCACGGCGCGGCTCCTGTGGAGCCCGGCACAGTGAAAGTCATTCGTGCCACCACCGCCGACCGCCACGAAGCCTGGGTGCAGGACCAGCTTCGTGCCATCCCCTGATCTCCTGTTTGCACACACACGGATAACTCCAACTGATAAGCATCTGAAGCATGAAGACCTTCCTCCTTTTTCCAACTTTGATTCTCGCGCTTTCCAGCATCGGGTCCGTGTGGGCCGACCTGCTCGCGCCCACGCTTCAGCCTGCTCTGCGCGCAGTGGATTTAAAGATAGGTGAGTCGGCCGAAGTGCAGTTTGCCGATGGCAGCACGGCACGCGTCAAGCTTCTGGAGCTCGATGAAAAGATCGACTCCATGTCGCATGCCGTGCGCGAAGCAAAAGTGAAGGTGGATGTGAACGGCGTGCAGGCCTGGCTCACCAGTGCGAATTACCAGCTGCCGCTGAATCTTGGCGGCGTGCAGATCGACTGCCCGATCACGCGTGGCTACAGTGCCAACAGCCAGGAGGATTCCTGGCGGCTGGAGAAAGACGCGCGGCTGCGCCTCTGGCCTGCCGGCTCGCCTTGGATCGAGCCGGGCACCTTTGTCTATCCGTTGAAGCAGCGCTGGTTCGCGACGATGACGCAGTTTTCAAACGAGCCAACCTATGTGGATGGCGGCGACAAGCCCGAGCGCAAAAAAATTTACTACCACAACGACCTCGATTTCGGCGGCTGTGAGGGAATGATCGAGGTGGTCGCGGCCACGGACGGATTGGTCGTGAGCGTGTCGGAAAAGACACTGCCCGGCTACTCCCTCACGCCTGTGCGCCCTCGCTATGACGTCGTTTATCTTCTCGACGAGCGCGGCTGGTACTACCGCTACAGCCATCTGCACACGATCGATCCAGAGGTCCGCATGGGCTCACGCGTGAAGATGGGGCAGCGCATCGGTGTTCTTGGCAAGGAAAGCGCCAGCGGCGGGTGGTCCCACCTTCACTTTGGCATCAAGAGCCGTCAGCCTTCCGGCAAGTGGGGCACGCAGGAGGCCTATGCCTTTGCATGGGAGGCCTATGTACATGAGCAGAAGCCTGCGGTCATCGCAGTGGCTCGGCCGCATCACTTCATCCGCGCAGGGGAAACCGTCACGCTCGACGCCTCGAAGTCCTGGGCGGCGGCGGGAAAAATCACGAGTTATGAATGGACGTTCACAGACGGCACCAAGCAGAAAAAAGCCAGACTGGAACGCACCTACACCCGGCCCGGAAGCTACAGCGAGATACTGAAAGCCATCGATGAAGCCGGTCACACGTGCTACGATTTTGCAATCGTGCAAGTGATCGGCCCCGATGAGAAGAACCTCCCGCCAGCGATCCACCCGAGCTATTCACCCACTTCAAATCTCAAACCCGGCAACAGCATCACGTTCAAAGTACGCACCTTCCGCGATGAAGGCGGCGAGACCTGGGACTTTGGTGACGGAACTCCCACAGTGAAGGTGAAATCCGACGGCAACGCGAAGGCGCTGGCGAAGGACGGCTACGCGATCACGCAGCACAGCTTCGCCAAACCCGGCGACTACATCGTCAGCGTGGAGCACGTGAACAAACGTGACGAGCGCGCCTTTGCCCATCTGTGGGTTCATGTGGCCGAGTAGTTGATCACTGAGATATTATCATCCGTCTCCGTCTTCAAACAAACAGCCCACACGCCGTATCCAATCCAAGGGCATGCACAACGTCGTTCAACGAACAAGCCACGTTCGGAATTGAGCAATAGAGGCACTAGACGCAGTTGGCTGCGACCGGGTAGCATTTGACACATGAGCAGTTTTCGACTCCGCCCCCGCTTTTCGCACGTGATCGACTTGGATGTGGAGGCTGCTGGTGAATTGATCACCCATTATGCCCTCGATCATGCCGACCGCTGCCAGGTAAAAAGCTTTCCGGGCTTTGTGAGCCTGCATGTGGTGGAAAAGGACACGCAGTACTGGTCACCACGCCTCAGTATGAGCCTGGAGCCCGAAGACGAAGGGAAAACACGTGTGATTGGAACCTACGGCCCAAACACCAACGTGTGGGCGGCCTTTCTCTACGGCTACATGCTGGTTGGCTCGCTCGGGCTGTTTTCAGGAATATTGGGGGCCTGTCAGTTCTGGCTTGGTATGCTGGCTTGGGGGCTTTGGATTGCCACCCTCATGGCACTGATCGCGGTGGGGATGTACCTCACGGCACAGTTCGGCCAGAAGATCGGGGCCCAGCAAACTTTCCTGCTGCACCAGATTTATGAGGCTGCAGTCGGGCAGAGCGTGGAGATCGGGTGATGCTGTTGCTGTACTGGTGGTTTCGATCCTTGCTTCTATGCGGTTCTCTTCTGTGCATGGTTAAAGAATCGATCCGACCCTGATGTTTTTTGCCGCTGAAAATTCCAAGTAAAAGCCCCGCCAAAAAGGTGGGGCTTCTTTTAGAGCTAAATCTTTCTGCCAGATGACAGGCGTTAGTTTCCGCCGCGCAGCAAATAGAAGATGAGGAGCACGGGAAGGGGGATGCCGAGAAGCCAGAGAAGGGCATAGCCGATCTTGCCCTGTTCCATGTGCTGCCTTTGCTTGATAAGTGTGTTTTTCATAATAGTGACGGTTAAGGATTTGTTGTTTGTTGAATCGCACCAGCCATGTCTCGTGGTGCTAGAGTTCGTTTAAAATGCGCTCAACTTCTTCACGGGATTTTCCCAGCCGCTGCTGCAGACGGCCGTAGAGTTCGTCTTCCTTGCCTTTTTCGTACATCACGTCGTCGTCGGTCAATTGACCAAACTTCTGCTTCAGCTTGCCTTTCGCCTCGTTCCAGTTGCCCTTGATCTTGAGTTGGGTTGGAGAGTCGGTGGCTGCCTCGTGGACTTTTTCCCGGGTTTCTTCGCTGACTTTGGTGGATGAATGCTTTTCACAGGCCGCAATGCAGAGCGCCAGACACGGCAGGATGAGCATGGTTTTGAGGTTTGTTTTCATGATGTGGGTTGGTTTGGGTAAAATAGGGGACGGCGTTCATTTCTGACTGTTGTCCGGCCAGTGTTTGGATGGCCTGAAGGACACCAGTTTAGATTGATAGGGCCTTTGCCCTAACATCGTGGCTCACCGCAGTGCCGGATGCATGGATGAGGCCCGTGCCGTCGGTGCTGGAAAAGCGGGTTCTTCCTGCCTGGCTGCATTTGAGGGACAGGTTGTCTGCTGATTGGCAGCTAAGGTCAGTGCTGCCTGTCATTGCGATACATCCGCCCATGGCTTCGTGTCGATGGCTTGCGTGAAGCAAAGAGCCACCCCTCCCATCTGATGCCTGATCAAAACACACCCGATCCGCCCAAAGTCGCGGTCCCATCTTTGAAATCACTGACGGATGAGGTCTCTGGCCCGCTGCATCCGGACGACAGCGTGCAGACGGCCGGAATCCGCATGCGCGATCATGATACAAGCAAGTGGCCGGTTTCGCAGGACCGCAAGCTGGTGGGCATGATCAACAAAAAGAATCCAGACTGGGAGATGGGAAGGCACGGTCACGATCCTAAAGCCTGGAAAGTGGGCCAGATCATGAGCGATGACGTGGTCTTCTGCTATGAGGACGAAGAATGCTCGAGAGCCCAACGGCTGATGGAGGAGCATGTCCTGAGCTATCTGGCTGTGGTGGACCGGGAGATGCGCATCGTAGGCATTTTTAGCCGTGCAGAAATTCAAGCCTTGGCTCAATCCGCCTCCCCGGAGACTTCACCTGAGAATGCTCAATCATGAGTGCAGACACTCTGTTACCGAACCGCCCTAGAGCTTCATCTCCCGGACTCGGGCAGGGAAGCCAGGTCGAAATCGATCAGCGTGCTGCGTAACTGGCGTTGAGTGATGCATGCGGGAGCAGCACTCACCTCAATGACAGTCACTGACAAGCTGACGCTGCAAAAGGGGTATTTGGAAGTCACTCATAGTGTCAAGCTTTCGCGGGAGGTTTCACTCCTGCGTGTATCAAGAGTGGTGGAGCTAACTGGCAAGGCCGAAGGGCGACCGGGCTTCGATTGATCTAGATACCCCAGCAAAACTCCCATTCCGCCCCATGATTCACTTCACCTGCACCTGCGGCAACACGCTGTTTTTTGAGAACACCCTCTGCCTGAAGTGCGGCAGCATGGTGGGGTATGATCTGGTGGACAATGTCATGATGCCTGCAACGAATGGCTATGCGCAGTGTCGCAACGGAGTCGATTTTGGCGTGTGCAACTGGCTGGTACCCGTGCCAGGGCCTGAATACTGCACGGCCTGCGCTTTGAACCACATGGTGCCGGATCTGAGCGTGCCTGGAAACCAGGACGCGTTGCACAAGATGGAGACGGCGAAACGACGGGCGATCTTCACGCTCGCGCGCCTGGGCATCACGCCAGCAGACCGAAAGACACAACCGGAAGGTCTGGCCTTTGATTTTCTCACCCCGATTCCTGCGCTGTGTGTGATGACCGGACACAGGGAGGGGTCATCACTCTCAATATCAATGAGGCGGATGATCTCTACCGCGAGCGGCAGCGGCACCACCTGGGGGAGCCCTACCGCACCCTCGTGGGACACTTCAGGATCCCCTCTGAACTATGAAACCGCACTGGACTGAACAACGCAGCGCTTTGCAGTACTGGCTATTGATGAGTCCGCGAATTCTGATCGGCTGTGACTTCGAATGTGCGCTGGCCCCCATCGTGGCGCATGCGAATGATGCGAGTCTTTCGCATGCGCCTTGGCGGTGCTGCAGGGACTGATCTCGATGCACGGTGTCACGCTGGCTTTCATCTCTGGCCGATCGCTGGTGGACTTGCAACAGCGGGTAGGTCTGTTGTGCGCGCTGTATGCGGGCAACCACGGGCTGGAAATGACAGGTCAGGGGGGCTCAGTCACGCTTTCTCCCGGTGTGCTGGAAAGCCTGCCCGCCATGCGTGAAGTGCAGGATGGGCTAACGCTTGTCGATCCACTCGTAAATAAACTTGGCGGGATTACCGCCATCCAAAGGCATGCAGCCTGGCATCGGCGCGATGTTAGCGCGATGTTATATGGTCACTGGCGCTTAGGCGACTGGCATGAGGAGATCAGGGGGGCGTCATTGATCTCGGGCACCTGTACGAGGGAGACGAACATGCCGAGCTGCGCGATGGCTTCGGCAAACTTGCCGAAATCCACAGGCTTGACGATGTAGTTGTTGCAACCCAAGAGGTGGCAGCGTTCAATTTCCCGCGGATCGTCCGTGGTGGTGAGCATGATGACTGGTAGCTTACGCAGGGAGGGGTCCTCCTTGATCTGGCGGAGAGTCTCCACGCCATCCACCTTGGGCATGCGAATATCCAGCATCAGCAGATACGGAGTGTCACTCGTGCGGTGCGGGCCGGGGCCGCGGCGGAAGAGGAAGTCGAGTGCTTCCTGGCCGTTTCCGCAACGATGAATGGCATTGTGCAGCCCCACGCGCCTGAGGCTATTTTCGATGAGCCGTGCATGGCCGTCGTCGTCTTCCGCGATGATGATCACGACTTCCTGAGTCATCTTCATTGTTTCCTTGGTTTGGTGGACTGCAGCTGCATCAGGGTTTCAGAGTTCATGTTCAAGACTCTGTATGAAGATGGCCTTCCGGGACGCCGCCACCAAACGGCAGGCTGGCTCTGGGTTGGGTATTAATGACGGCATGACGCATGGGCGGCGGGGGGTATGAACTCCACCCACCTTGCCATCAGGCTCACTGACCTGCTCAGCAGCTCCTGCTATCTTTAATGCTTATCTTAACCATCCGCTGGGTGCCAGAATGGCGGGGGCTCTCAGGAGCGTGGTCCCTGATGTGCTGCTGCGGCACGTTCTTTCCGCACCTGTCTCATGTGGCGGTAGCCGACGAGCCGGCCAAGCTGCTCGTCCCAAAGGCGGAGTGAGAGGGAGCGCAGGCTGGAGAAGAGGGTGATGGGCCTGACCTCCTGGAACATGGGGTCGGCCTTGTGGCAGCGTTCCAGATTGTAGTTGGGGATGCGCGGGCTTAGGTGATGGATGTGGTGGAAGCCGATGTTGCCTGAGAACCACTGGAGTACTTTGGGAAGCTTGTAGAAAGAACTGCCCTGAAGGGCGGCGGCGGTGTAGTCCCAGTTTTCATCACGCTCCCAGTAGACGTCTTCAAACTGGTGCTGCACGTAGAACATCCAGATGCCGATGCCGCCGCCGA
>JAPLUN010000234.1 GCA_026397715.1 Verrucomicrobiota bacterium | reverse complement strand
CGGCTGGCTCAGTGAGCACGCACGCAAACGGGTGCTCAAGCTCTCACTGCCACGCCAAAAACGCCCCTGGATGGATGCCATTCTCCTCAAGATCCAATCCCTCTCAGCTCCTTTCACTTACTCTACTGCATAATCCGGGTTGAACCTGTTCCCGGCTTTCAATTCGTTGCCCACCTCTTCCGGCTTCTCGTGTGTATCGTTTTTAATGAAATGATTTAGGCGGTTCGCTTCTGTTTATTGCCAAGATACGTGCAAATTTATCTTGTCATGAATTCGAGGTCTATCCACATTGACGGGCATGAGAAAGCATTCCTTCCGATGCATGCTGTTCCGGCTGACTCTTGTGCATACCCTGCTGATGTTCCTGGCACCATGTGTCGCAGCAGACGGCTGGGGGAGCCTGCAGGTGAAGAGGACGGTTCTTGATACAAACACGCAGCCTGCAATCAAAGCCACGGTGGCTGGTGAACGCCTGGTCAGCATCGCCGTCTCCGCCACGAGGTTGGGCTGCCACGTTGCCAGAGTCTCAGGTGATGCGCTAAATGGATTTAAAGTCTTTTATGATGGCAAAGCCGGGCCCGCTTATGCGGAGATCGCGAAGGAAACCCCAGTGTTCAGCGAGGATGGCAGCGCGATGGCCTACGCAGCAAGAAAAGGAACGGAATGGCTGTGGGTGGTGAATGGCGTTGAGGGGCCGGCCAGCCCGGAACTGACGCCTACTTCGTTTGCCTTCAGTGCAGATGGAAAGCACCATGGGTATGTGGTGATCCCTCATTTTCGGCAGACTGCACTGATTGCGGACGGCAAGGTCCGTGCCGAAGGAAAATGGGACGGAATCATGCCATGGGATGCCGCGCCAGTATTTAGCGCAGATGGGAAACGTCTGGCATTCGTGGAGGCGGATCGTTCCAAGCATCTGATGCGCGTGAATCTCGATGGGAAAGCCGGCCAATGGCATCCGGGCATCGCAATGTATCAATTGCCGGCATTTGGTGCCTTCATCACCAACGCCATTCCTGGGCCAACCATCCAAGAGCGCGCACGCCCAGCGGCATTCGACCTCCGCTTTTCACCAGATGGCAGGCGTTTCGCCTACGGCACCTTCACCGACGAGGGAAGGGCCATCATGGTGGTGGATGGTAAAGCGGGTGAACCACATGAAGTGATGGGCTTTGACAGCTTGTTCTCACCGGATGGAGGCCTGCATGCTTTCATGGCCCGCGATCACGGACAGTACCGCATTTTTGCCAGCGGTTTACCGCCGCTGCCGGTGGATGCGATGTATGACTGGTCTCTCACCTGCAGCCCAGATGGGCGCCACCTGGCGTTCGCAGGCATTCGTGATGGAAAGAAAGCGATCTGGCTGGATGGCAAAGCCGTGCCAATGGATGTGACTATGAATGACTACGGAAACACCCAGCCGATTGTGTTCAGTCCGGATTCACGGCGGCTCGCCTTTTGTGTGAAGAACGCTGATGGGATCTATTGGGTGGTTGATGGCATGGCCGGACCGGGTTCCAAGATTGGTGCAGGCATGGCGCTGAGTTTCAGTGCCGACAGTCGGCACTATGCCTACATGACCATCCAAGACACGCATGGGGCTGCGAACATCGTGGTCGATGGCGTGGTCCGCGCCACACACACACCCGTGACCAGCGGGCCGGTGTTTCGCAGCGACGGGGTGCTCGAATTCATCGCCGCTGATGAGGCCGGCCTGTGCCGGTTTGAAGTAATCGGTCTTTGAAGAGATGATGCCTGTGGACGTCCCCCTTTGACCTTGCAGACATTCTCGGCATATCGCCCGCATGCCCACCGAGATCGAACGTAAATTTTTACTAAAGCCCGGCCAGTGGCAACCCACCGGCCCGGGCCGCCGTATGGCGCAGGGGTATCTGTCACGCGATCCCGACCGCACCGTGCGTGTGCGCCTTGTCGGTGAAGATGCTTTCATGACGGTGAAGAGCCGCCGCACGGGAATCACGCGCACGGAGATCGAATTTCCCATCACATTGGAGCATGCACGGGATCTGCTGCTGCTGTGCCATCAGCCCTTGATCGACAAAACGCGGCATCACGTCGTGCATGAAGGCATGCTATGGGAGGTGGACATCTTCCACTGCGCGAATGACGGCCTCGTGATGGCGGAGATCGAACTGCCTGCGGAAGACACGCCGTTCGCTTTGCCCGAGTGGGTTGGCGAGGAAGTGAGCCACGACATGCGCTACACGAACTCGAATCTCTGCGCCGTGCCGTTCAGCGAGTGGTAAGAAATTCTTCCAGCAGCGGCTTGGCGAGAAGTCCTTTGCGCAAGGCGGTAGGAATGGCTTCGAGGCCATGCGCTGCTCCGAGAAGCATGCCGAGGGCGAGGGCGCGGGCGCAGTTGTCGCCACCGGCCATGGCGTTTTCGATGGTGGCGGAGGCGAAATCTTGGCCGTGATGGCGGATGAGCCAGAGCACGGCGGGAAGTGCCTGAGGAATGGGGCAGGCGCGGCCGAGCTGGCCGATGGCATCGCTGTCCGTGGCTGCCTCGGCGGCTTTTAAAGCCCATGCGGGCGCGGTGGCGGTGATGACGCTTTGTAGTTCGCCGCCCTGCAGCAGGCGATGCGTGGCACGAGCGAGAAATTCAGCGCATTCGATCGTCTCGGGTGAGCGATGTGTGATCACCGTTTGCTCAATGGCAGCGGCGACGGCTTCGGACTCGGGCTTGTCAGCGAGGAAAGCCATGAGGGGCGCGATGCGCGCAGGTCCGGCGAGTTCATCGGACGGAGCGCCGCTCGTGGCGGTGGTGGCACCGGCTTGGAGATTGGCGAGCGTGCCTTTCGTGGCCTTGTCCACATAGTCGTTGTAGGTTGGCCACATGGACTGCCAGTCGGCGAGGAATGCGGTGGCATCCCAGTTGCGTTCGCGTTGAAGGAACGTCAGCAGGCGCAGGGCCTGATCTCCGGCATGACCTTGGGCTCCGGCCTGCTTGTGCGGGTGATAGGACTCAGCACCCGGTGCGAGGTAGCCAGTCACACGGCCATGCTTTTTGAGGATCAGCGCGGGATCGTAAATCCAGTGAACGCCGAGAGAGATGGATTCAGCGATGAAACTGCCCTGCAGCATGCCTGCAAGGCGGGAGGAAGAGTCGGGAGTCATGTGGCGCAGATTACGCCTGCCCGGCACAAAGGGGGACTGAAAATTGAACCGAGCGAAGCGAGATAGACTGCCACAGGCAGCCCGAAGGGTGAGTGAAACGAATCAAAACTGCGCGCAAAGGAACGAGCACTTGTGTGCATTCAAAGCATTCGCCATCGTGACATAGCATTCCTTCTCATTCTATCCCATGACTCTCCGCGAACCTGAAATCGTCGAACTCTCCACGCCCACCGGTCCCATGCGCACACTGGTGCTGCGTCCAGCGGGAGTTGGGCGTTTTCCTGGGCTGCTGTTTCACTCGGAGATTTTTCAAAACACGGGTCCCATCTGCCGCACAGCGGCGTATCTGGCCGGGCATGGCTTCATTGTGGCGCTGCCGGAGATCTACCATGAGTATCTGCCTGCGGGAACGGTGCTGGCGTACGATCAAGCGGGCTCGGATGTGGGCAACAAGCTGAAGACTGAGAAACCGGTGGCCGCCTACGATGCGGATAATTGTGCGGTGCTCGACTACCTGAAATCTCATGCAGACTGCACCGGCAGGCTGGGTTCATTCGGCCCCTGCATCGGCGGGCATCTGACCTATCGCGCGGCCTTGCAGCCGGATGTCGCTGCTGCCACCTGTTTTTACCCGACGGATCTGCACAAGCGCAGCCTAGGTGCGGGCATGAACGATGATTCGCTGGCTCGTGCGGCGGATATCAAAGGCGAGCTGATGATGGTGTTTGGCCGGCAGGACCCGCATGTGCCCGCCGAGGGGCGTGCCATGATCTACCAGAGGCTTATGGCTGCGGGTGTGAACTTCACCTGGCATGAATTCAATGCCGCCCATGCCTTCCTGCGCGATGAAGGCCTGCGCTACGATGCCGAGATCGCCCGTCAGGCACTGGGCATGACGGTGGATTTCTTCCGCCGCTGCCTGTGCGAGTAGGGAGCGTTATTTGCAGGGAACGAGGTAATCGTAGGGGCTGCTGCCGCTGACGCGATAGAGCACGTAGCCTGCCTTGGGTTCGGAGATTTGCACCCAGGAGGCTTCCGGGTCCTGGGCATCTTTGGAGACGACGGGAAAGACCTTGGTCTTGTCATCGGCCACTGCTCTGCCGGCAAGGGTGACCTTGTCCCCTTCTTCCAAGAGGGCGAGTCGCTTGCCATCGATGCCGGGTTTGCTTCGAATGGAGAGTCCCACCGGGGCATTGACCTTGTGGCAGCGGGTCACGGGTTCATCCGCATTGGCCAAGGTTGCGGAGATGCAGAAAGCAGACACAAAGGCGGCTCGCAGCAGAAGAGAGAGTGGCATGTGGGATTGTTGTCAGCGCAGGGCCTGATAACTCAACACAAATCTCACTCTGCAGCGACTTCAGCAGCGATCAACGAGGTGCGGCAGAGGCGGGCGTACATGCCCTCTTGGGCGATGAGTTCGTCATGCGTGCCTTGTTCGATGATGCGGCCGTGGTCGAGGACGTAGATGCGATCGGCATTGCGCACGGTGCTGAGGCGATGCGCGATGACGAAGCTGGTGCGGTGCGCCATGAGGTGCTCCAGCGCTTCCTGAATCTGGCGCTCCGTTTCGGTGTCCACACTGGCGGTGGCTTCATCAAGCAGGAGGATGGGTGGATTGCGCAGCAGGGCACGGGCGATGCTAATGCGCTGCTTTTCACCGACGCTGAGCTTCACGCCTCGCTCGCCCACATGGGTGTCCAGCAGATCAGGCAGGCGTTTGACGAAGGCATCCGCGTTCGCGCTTTTCAAGGCCTCCCAGAGTTGCTCATCGGTGGCATCGCGTCGGCCGATGACAAGGTTCTCCCGCACAGTGCCGTTAAACAAGAAGCTCTCCTGCGTGACGTAGCCGATGTGGCGGCGCAGCCAGGCTTTGTTGAGTTCGTGAACAGGTGCGCCATCAATGGTGATGACGCCCTCATCATATTCATAGAAGCGGGTGAGCAGATTGATGAGCGTGGATTTGCCAGCGCCTGTTGGCCCAACGAGAGCGATGGTCTGACCGGGATGCGCATCGAGTGTGACGCCGTGCACGGTGGGCGTCTTGCCTGCGTAGCTGAAGCCGACATTCTCATAGCGCACATGGCCGGTGACGCCGGACAGTTCGCGTCCACCTGTGGTGTCGGCTTCCGGTTCGGCATCCAGGATGTCGAAGACGCGCTCTCCAGCAGCACGACCGGTTTGCAAAATCTGATTGAGCTGGTGCAGGCTCTCGATGGGATCGTAGAAAAACTTGAGGAGCAGCAGAAAGGCGGTGAGGTCCCCGGTTTGAATTCTGCCAGCCATGAGCTGGCGTGCACCCACCCAGAGCACGATGACCATGCCGGTGCTGGTGAGGAAATTCATGCCGGGGCGGTAGATGGCCCAGATGCGCATGACGTGGAGCGTGGCGGTGCGCAGAGCGCCGCTGGCGCGGTTGAAGCGTTCATGCTCCTCGCGCTCCATGGCGTAGGCTTTGATCTGGCGCATGCCGGAGACGTTGTCCTGAAGCAGGGAGTTCATGGCGCTGCTGGCCTTGCGCACCTTTCTGTGGCGGTTCTTGGAGGTGCGGGTGTAGAGCAGGGCACCGGCCATAAGAAAGGGCAGGGGGATGAGGGCATAGAGCGTCAGGGTGACGTCTGCCTGCAGCATGAAGCCGCCCACGACGACGATCTGCAGCACGGAAATGAGCCCCTGCTCAAGGCCGTCAATGAGCACACGCTCCACGGAGGGGATGTCTTCGGCGACGGTGGTCATGATGTCGCCGGAGGGGCGGTTGTCGAACCAGCGGAGCGGGAGGGTTTGCAGGCGCTGGTAAATGTCACTGCGGAGGTCGTAGATGACCTTCTGCTCAAAGGTGTTGTTGAGCTGGATGCGCAGGGAGTTGAACAGATGCTGGGCAAAGTAGGCGGTCAGCGCCCAGCAGGCGAGCGGGCCGAGGCGATCCCACTGCTTGCCGGGCACGACGACGTCCATCACCTCACGGGTGATGTGCGGAAAAACGATGACCATCAGGGTGCCGATGATGGCACAGGCGATCTGGGCGGAGCCGAGCCAGGGGTAACGACGAAGGTAGGAAAAGACGCGGGCGATGGTTTTCAATCGGGATGGGAGCTTGATGCGTGCGGGTTAGCAGCTATCTAGCATACGACATACAGCAACAGGCATATACATGAAATACCATCTGGCACGCGGCGAAGAACAGCTCGGCACCTTCAACGATCTGGATGTGAGCGCCGGACTGCGGGAGGGGCGCTTCAAACCCACCGACCTGTGCTGGTCGGACGGCATGGCTGAATGGAAGACACTGGGCAGCCACTTGCAGGAGCTGAACATGGAAGAAGCTGCTTTGCCGCACATCACTGAGCCGAGCTCCATCACCGCTCTGCGCGCCGAAGTCAGGCAGGATCAGGTCATTCGCCTGGAGATGGCGTCAGTCGGCCAGAGGTTTGCCGCCAAAATGATCGATTTCGCCCTGATCATCGTCCCGCTTTGGGTCGTCCTCACCATGGTTTTTGATCAGGCGTTTGTGGAGGAAACCCAGAAACTGCAGAACGATCCGACGGCCATGGTGAACGCCATGCAGAAGCGGGCGGAAAAGCTCCAGGCATCGGGCGGCATGAAGCTGCCGCTCGCCAGTTTGGTTTTTGACATGGCCTTGATCGTGAATGTTGTGTTGCTCACCCTGCGTGGTCAGACAATCGGCAAGCTTTGCCTGGGCATTCAGGTGGTGCGGTTCCCTGAAGGGACGAGGGCAGGTTTTATCAAGGCTCTGCTGCTGCGGGCGATCCTCTTCACCATCCTTGTATTCACCAGCCTCGTTTACTTCGGAGGCATGGGCTGGGCGCTGCTTATGGCTGACTACCTCATGATCTTCCGCAAAGACCGCCGCTGCCTGCATGATCTGGTGGCAGACACCCTGGTGACCAAACGTAACAGCTGATCAAATGGGGCCGCCCGATTTGGAGTTCTGATACTTGTTGATCTCCTGAATGCTTTCACGCTGCTCAGGAGTGAGATCACGCATTTTGTCACGATAGCGGTCAGTCACACCAAGGACAAAGCAGGAGACATCAATCACCAAAATGACCATGGCAATCACGATGCCATAGCGCTTCAAGGCTTCGTCGATGACTTTGTTCTTGTTGACGGAGAAGGTCTCCGATTTGGAGAACATGGACTGAAACAGCCGCCGCCAGCCTCGTGGCTCCCGGGCGATGCTGAACGACCAGATAAAAAGGGCTGTCAGTATGACGCAGGCGATTTGGTAGGGGATGGGAATATCACGCATGACTTTATCGCCGAAGGACGGCTGGCTTCACAGGGGCGCAATTAATAGGTTGCCCACGTAATGTGTGCAAACGGCGATTTGTCACGGAGCTGCGAATTGATCGAGCGCCGAGCTGTCCCCTGCGGCAACAATTCGGGCCTGGGCGTTCGCGGCCAGGTGATTGAGCATGTGGAAGGCATCCTCGGCATCAATCCCAAGCTTGGAGGCCACCTCATCAGCCGTGAGGCCTGTGGCGGTGAGTGTCGCGCGCACCTTGGAAAGCTGAGTCAGGAAGTCTGTGGCGGCTTTTTTGCCGGCCTCCACACCGGGCTGGTGGTAGGCGTTGATGTTCACCAGGCTGGCGTAGAAGCTGACGGCACGCTCAAACAGACCGATGAGCATGCCCAAGGTGAAGGCATTGAGCTCGGGGATGGTGAGAGTGATGGATTCACGGCCTTTTTCCGCCAGCGCCTTGCGGGTGCCGCGCAGGAAGCCCTGGAGGTAGTCTCCGGTGGTGAAGCCGGGATCGACTTCGAGGGATGCGGTATCACGGGATTTGGCCACTTCGATGAAAGTGACGAAGAAATTGTTCACGCCATCGCGGAGCTGCTGCACATAGGCGTGCTGGTCGGTGCTGCCTTTGTTGCCATAGACGGCGATGCCTTGGTTCACCACGGCGCCGTTCAGATCGTGCTCTTTGCCCAGGCTCTCCATGACAAGCTGCTGGAGGTACTTGCTGAAGAGAACCAGCCTGTCCTTGTAGGGGAGCACGACCATGTCCTTCAGGCCCTGGCCTTTGCCGGCCTGATGCCACATCAGCGCAAGCAGCATCGCAGCGTTTTCGATGGCAGGACGCTGGCGTGTTTCCACATCCATGGCTGCGGCTCCGGCGAGGAACTGCAGGACGTCCACGCCTTGCAGTGCTGCGGCCAGAGTGCCCACGGCGCTCATCAGACTCGTGCGTCCGCCCACCCAGTCCCACATCGGGAAACGGGTCAGCCAGCCCTGCGCGGTGGAGTGCTTGTCCAGTTCGCTGCCCACGCCCGTTACGGCCACGGCATGCTTGGCAAAGTCCAGCCCTGCGGCCTTGTAGGCGGTTTCAGCTTCGAGCATGCCGTTGCGTGTTTCTTTGGTGCCGCCGGATTTGGAGATCACGATCGTGAGGGTCGTGGCCAGTTCGTCGCCGATCTGGGCCATCACGCGGTCGATGCCATCCGGATCCGTGTTGTCGAGGAAGGAAATGGCCAGCGGCGGATTGGCAGGAGTAATGGCATGCGCGACGAGCTGCGGGCCGAGCGCCGAACCACCAATGCCCACGACGAGCACGCGGGTGAACTTCTGGCCATTGGCGGCTGTGATCGCGCCGGAATGAACATCTGCGGCGAATTTCAGCGTGGCGGCAAGGGTCTCGCTGATTTCATGCTGAAGCGCGTCATTGGGGGCGAGGCGGGCGTTGCGCAGCCAGTAGTGGCCGACCATGCGCTGCTCATCCGGATTGGCGATGGCACCGGCTTCGAGCTCGATCATCGCCTTGTAAGCGGACTCGATGCGGGGTGCCATTTTGCTGAAGATGTCATCCTCGAAAGCCATGCGGCTGATGTCGATGGAGAATCCCAGGTTGGAGTAACGAACAAAGTATTTTTGAAAGCGGTCCCAATGGCTCATATAAGTTGTTAAGGAGCATGCACGATGCCACGGCGCAACCTGTTTGAGGCGTTGACGCAAAGTGCTCTTTGCGTCATTCTCGCACACCATGAAAGCCGCCTTCTTTGCTCTCGCCATTCTCCTCTCCGCCATGACCACCCTCGCTACCGCCGCAGACGCCCCCTACCGCCACGTTGTGTTCTTCAAATTCAAGGACAGCGCCACACCGGCCGAAGTGAAGGGCATTGAAAACGCCTTCATCGAACTCACCAAGAAGGTCAACACGGTAACCGCCTTCGAATGGGGCACGAATGTGAGCCCAGAAGGTCTCAACGACGGCTTCACGCATTGTTTCCTAGTCACCTTCAAAGACAAGGCGGGTCTTGACGTGTATCTGCCGCATCCAGAGCATTCGGCCTTCGTTGCCAAGCTCAAGCCGCTGCTCGATAAAGTCTGCGTGGTCGATTTCGTGGCGAAATAAATCAACCGCACACCGCGCAGTCATCCCGCTTCGGCAGGCGAATCTTACGGAACTGCATCGTGGAGAGATCCATGGAGAGCAGCACCCCGCAAAGCGTCTCGCCGATGCCGGTGATCAGCTTGATGACCTCCATGGCCCCGATGCAGGCGGCGGTGCCTGACACTGCGCCAAACACCGGAAACTGACGCTTCCACGTGGGGGGCACTTCAGGAACGTAGCAGGCCAGGCAGCCCGTTTTGCCGGGCACAAAAGTCGTCACGCTGGCTTCCAGAGTGTGCATGGCGCATTCCACCATCGGCTTGCCTGCACGCATGGCGGCTGCGTTCAAAGCCAGCCGCTCCTGAAACAGGGGCGCGGCATCCACCACGAAGTCCGTCTGGGCCACCAGCGCATCGGCGTTTGCAGGGGACACGTTTTCCGCGACACCCACGATTTCGCGACGGGGATAGA
>JAPLUN010000531.1 GCA_026397715.1 Verrucomicrobiota bacterium | reverse complement strand
CGGCGTAGTGGCGGGTGAACTTCATGCCTTCAGCGGCCATCTTGTCGAGGTTGGGAGTGGTGAGTGTCTTTTGACCGAAGCAGCCGGCATCGCCGTAACCCATGTCATCGGCCAGGATGAAGATGATGTTCGGCTTGTCGGCCGCGTGGGCGAAGGTGCCGAGGAGAAGCAAGGTGAGGATGAAAAACGACTTCATGAGTTCCATCCAAACGCAGGAACTCGCGGGTTGCTTCATGAAAAGAGGCTCTCTAGCGTGGTTGAATCTGCATGCCGCCTGATCTGCTCATCGTCCGCACGTTCATCGTGCAGTTTTTCGTCCTGCGGGATGGGGATGGACTTTATCTCATCGACACCGGCTTTATCGGAGGGCAGCGGGCATTGCATGCGGCGCTGGTGGCACGTGGTTGGGATACGCTGCCGATTCGAGGCATCCTGCTCACGCATGGCCATCTGGATCATGTGCGGAATGCGCCTGCACTGGCTGCACAGCACGGAGCGTGGATTTCCGGACCGGAGCGTGATCTGGAGCACTATGAGAATAGTGCGCATTACACCGGGTTCGGACGTGTTGCAGGCGTGGCTGAATGGGTGGGGCGGCGACTGTTGAGGCAGCCTTCGTTTAAGCCGGATCGTTTACTCAAGGATGGTGATGAACTTTCCACCTGGGGCGGTCTTCGTGTGGTGGCATTGCCCGGGCATACGCATGGACACTGCGGCTATTACTCTGCCAAGCACCGGCTGCTGTTTAGCGGGGACCTTTTTGCCACTTTTGGCCTCGGGCCGCAGATTGCTCCGGCGTATCTGAATCAAGATAACGCCGAGGCGCGGCACAGCATTCATCGTGCGCTGGCGCTGCCGCTTGAGGGTGTGCTCCCGTGCCATTCGGATGGGGCGCCGCCCGAGAGGCAGTTGGAATACTTGCGGAAGCTGGCGCGGGGATGTTGAATCGTGTCACTCATGAACCAGATCCTTGTCCTCTATGATTCCCGCAGCGGCAATGTCGCCAAGATGGCTGCGCTGGTGGCTGAAGGGGCGCAGCAGGTGCCGGAGACTGAGGTGCGGGTGAGACATGTGGATGAGGCGACGGCGGAAGATGTGGTGTGGTGCGATGGGCTTGCGGTGGGTAGTCCGACGAACATGGGCATTCTGTCTTGGAAGATGAAGCGCTTTTGGGACGAGACGATGGCGGACAAGTGGCTGGAGGTGGATGGGAAGATCGCCTGTGCGTTCAGCAGTGCGGGTGGCTGGGGTGGGGGCATGGAGCTTGCGTGTCAGTCTATTTTGACGGTGCTGATGAATTTTGGCTTTCTGGTCTTTGGTGTCACGGATTACTCGGGCAAGAAGATGACGCTGCATTATGGGGCGGTGGCTTCCAAGGCACCGCGTGAGGAGGAGACGCAGGAGGCCTGCCGCATTCTGGGGCGTCGTCTCGCGGAATGGACGGCGCTGTATGTGCATGGGCGCAAGGATCAGCATCCGCTGACGAAGGCGGTGAAGCGTTTGTGTCCGAGTGATTTTGTGGAAGATAAGACGCAACCGTCATGACACCGACACTCTGCATTCTCGGTGGCTGCAATGGGGCTGGCAAAACTACGCTGGCCCGCAAGCTGCTGCCGCGAATCGGACTGATGCGGTTTCTCAATGCCGATGAGATCGCACGCGGTCTCTCGCCGCTGGATCCGAGCCTCACGGCCTTCAAGGCGGGGCGGCTGCTGATTGAGGAGGCGCGAGGTTTGATCGCGGCCAAGGCGAGCTTTGCGATTGAGTCCACGCTCAGCGGCAAAACCTACATTTCCATGATTCGTGAGGCGAAGGCACAAGGCTACCGCTTTCTACTGAACTACATCATGATTGGCTCGGGTGATCAGGCCGTCGGGCGAGTGGCGCTGCGGGTCAAAATCGGCGGCCATCACGTGCCTGAGGATGATGTGCGCCGCCGGTTTGAGAGGAGCAGGAAGCATTTCATCGGGGATTATGTGCCACTTGCCGATGGGTGGGTGCTGTGGGACAATGCCTCACCACCGCATCGTCGGATCGCGGATAGCAGCACGCACACCCTCGAACAACTCCAAACCATGCTTGCTTCCACCCAACTTCAGGAGGTTCCGCCCATGGCCATGTCGGAGATGGTGCGCATTGGCCTCGAAGCCAGCCGGGAGGCTACGGAGGAGATGCTCGACTACTATAAGCGCATGGGCATCAAGGTGACGCCGCAGATGACGCTGGTGCCGGAGAAGCCGAAGCGTGTGAGACAGAAAAGGGCGTCGTAGAAACCATGCACCGTAACCGGCTGTTACAAACGGTGTCGCTCGTGCTGGTGCTCGGCGCAGGCTTGCTGTGGAGATCTCATTACCTGCCTCTTTCTCCTTTTCTCTCCAAATACGGAGGTGATGCGCTGTGGGCGCTTGCGGTTTTTCTGGCAGTCGGGCTGTGCTTTCCCCGTGCATCCACATTCCGGATCATGCTGGTCGCGCTTAGCTTCGCATGGGGAATCGAGCTTTCACAATTGTATCATGCTCCCTGGATCGACGAGCTCCGAAGCAGCCTGCTTGGGCGGCTGGTTCTTGGTTCAACCTTTAATGTCCCGGACCTGCTGGCGTATGTGATAGGAATTGTCTTCGGGGCGGCTGCGGAGGCGATGCTCGACAACCCCAGGCGAATGGGTGCAAGGTGACACTGGTGCCGGAGAAGCCGAAGCGAGGGCTGAGGAAGCAGGTCCTCTTTTTTATATGAGGCACCTCGACAAACTCAGGAACAACCATCTGGTACAGTCATGTCTCCCCTGATTGCCTTCATCGCGCTCGGCGTTCTGCTTGGGACAGTTGCCTTTATCATCGCGCTGATCTGCAATAAGCGTGGTTGTGCGATGCTGGCACTGCCATGTCCGCTGCTCATCCTGTTATGGCTAGTGCTGGCCTGCACACCTCCAGATGCGGAAGTTGAATGCGAACGGCTCTTTGGTGAAGAAGTGCGACTTCATGCCAAGGAACTTCAAAGCTTGAAGCCTCTCGGCATGGACGGTTTTCTTCTGACTTTCCACATTTCTCCGCAGGACTTTTATCACCTCATCAAACCGGCGTTTTCCATGGAGTCGCTTGGTGGCATCAGCTTCTTCGGACGGGAATCACGGCCAGAAGGATGGCCGAAGGTGCTTGAGACCATGGACGAATGCCTGCGACGCGAAGTCGGCGAGGATAATCTGCTTCTCTATTATGACGATGCCAAACAGACAGTTTATGCCTCGTTCCGATATTGGGGGTGGTAACGGTACGACGCCCCAACAGCATATGCTGTTGGGGCTTCGTGGTTTGAGGTGCAGCGGAATAAATTCCGCGCTCCATCACTTTTTCTCAAACACCGGCTTCCCGTTCTTCATCTCGGCAGTGATGTGATCGCCGTCTTTGAAGCCGCCTTCGAGGACGGCTAGGGAGAGGGGATCGAGGAGGTGTTTTTGGATGGCGCGTTTGAGGGGGCGGGCGCCGAAGACGGGATCGAAGCCGGCGTCGGCGAGGTAGCGGGTGGTGTCGTCGGTGACGGTGAGGTGGATGTTCTGCTTGGCGAGGCGGTCGATGACGCGCTGGAGCTGGATCTTGACGATCTGGTCGAGCTGCTTGGCATCGAGGCGGTCGAAAATGACGATCTCGTCGATGCGGTTGAGGAACTCGGGGCGGAAGAACTGCTTGAGGCTGTCGCGCACAAGGGCATCGCGCTGCTCAGGATTGCTGACGTCCTGAATGGCGTTGCTGCCGATGTTGCTGGTCATGATGAGGACCGTGTTTTTGAAATCGACCGTGCGGCCCTGGCCGTCGGTGATGCGGCCGTCATCGAGGACTTGGAGCAGGACATTGAAGACATCGGGGTGGGCTTTTTCGACTTCATCGAAGAGCACGACGCTGTAGGGGCGGCGGCGGACGGTTTCGCTGAGCTGGCCGCCTTCTTCGTAACCGACGTAGCCGGGAGGCGCGCCGATGAGGCGGCTGACGCTGTGCTTCTCCATGTATTCGCTCATGTCGATGCGGGTCATGGCGGTGTCGTCGTCGAAGAGGAATTCGGCGAGGGCTTTGCAGAGCTCGGTCTTGCCAACACCGGTGGGGCCGAGGAAGAGGAAGCTGCCGATGGGACGGTTCTCATCCTGAATGCCGGCACGCGCACGGCGCACGGCATTGCTGACGGCGGTAATGGCGTCCTTCTGGCCGATGACGCGCTGGCTGAGGCGCTCCTCCATTTTCACGAGCTTGGAGCGCTCGCCTTCCTGGAGGCGTGAGACGGGGATGCCAGTCCAGTTGGCGACGACGCGGGCGATGTCGTCCTCGGTGACTTCTTCACGCAGCAATGAGTGAACCGAACGCGGCTGTGAGGCTTCGACGGGGGCGGCGCTGAGTTTCTTTTCGAGGTCGGGAATGAGGCCGTACTGAATCTCACCGGCGCGACCGAAGTCACCACGGCGCTGGGCTTGTTCGAGTTCGGTGCGCAGGCGGTCGATCTCCTCCTTCACCTTGCGTCCAGCATCGACGGATTCCTTTTCCTTCATCCACTGGGCTTTGAGGGCAGAGGAGCTTTCTTTGAGATCGGCGATCTCCTTGTCGAGTTTTTCAAGGCGGGCTTTGGAGGCGGCGTCCTTTTCTTTTTTCAGCGCCTGGCGTTCCATCTCGCCCTGCATGACCTGACGTTCGATGACGTCGATCTCGGTGGGCATGGAATCGAGCTCGATCTTGATGCGGCTGGCGGCCTCGTCCACGAGGTCGATGGCCTTGTCCGGCAGGAAGCGGTCGGTGATGTAGCGGTTGCTCAGGGTGGCGGCGGCGATGATGGCCCCGTCTTGAATGCGCACGCCGTGGTGGACTTCATAGCGCTCCTTCAAACCGCGCAGGATGGCGATGGTGTCTTCCACGCTGGGTTCGCCGACTTTCACGGGCTGGAAGCGGCGCTCCAGCGCGGGGTCTTTCTCGATGTATTTGCGATACTCATCGAGAGTGGTCGCGCCGATGCAGCGGAGTTCGCCACGGGCGAGCTGGGGCTTGAGGAGATTGCCTGCATCCATGGCACCTTCGCCTTTGCCGGCGCCGACGATGGTATGGAGTTCATCAATGAAGAGGATGATCTCACCTTCGCTGGAAGTGACTTCTTTGAGGAAGGCTTTGAGGCGCTCCTCGAACTCGCCACGGAATTTGGCACCTGCCATCATGCCACCGAGATCCATGCTGATGAGTCGTTTGCCTTTGAGGGAATCGGGGACATCGCCCGCGACGATGCGGCGTGCGAGGCCTTCGGCGATGGCGGTCTTGCCCACGCCGGGCTCGCCGATGAGCACGGGATTGTTCTTGGTGCGGCGGCTGAGCACCTGCATGACGCGGCGGATTTCTTCATCGCGGCCGATGACGGGATCGATCTTGCCCTGCTTGGCGCGGGCGGTGAGATCGGTGCCGTATTTTTCGAGGGTCTGATATTTGCCTTCGGGGTCCTGATCCACCACACGCTGGCTGCCGCGCACGGCGGTGAGGGCTTTGGAAACGGTGTCGTAGGTGAGGCCGGCCTGCTTGAGGGGATCGGACAGTTCGGTCTTGGTTTTGAAAAGGGCGAGGATGACGTGCTCGACGCTGAGGTATTCGTCCTTGAGCTTTTTCTGCTCGTCCTCGGCCTTGGTCATGAGCTCGCGCATTTCATTGGAGAGATGAAGGCCGCTGGTGCCGCCGCTGACTTTGGGCTGGCGGGCGAGCAGGGCTTCCACGCTGGGTTTCAGGCCTTGCGCAGCCGCCGGATTCACCGCCGCCTTTTCAAACAGGGGCGTGGCGATGCCACCCTCCTGCTCAAGCAGGGCGAGGATGAGGTGACTCGGCTTCAACTCCTGATGTCCATGGCGGGTGGCGATGGACTGTGAGGCATTGAAAGCCTCTTGAAGCTTAACGGTGAATTTTTCGGGTGACATGGTTGGTTAGGAGAAGGGTTGTTTCTCTGACTCTCTTGCTGGAAGCATGCCACAGCCTTGGCATGGGCTGCTACGCTTGATTTGTCTAGGTTGGGGCAGCTTTGATACGCATGGCGAGCACCTGGCGAGTGCATCGCTGTCACAATGAAAGGCCGAAGTGGCACAGGTGTGCAGCCCAGTTTGGCTGCTTATTTGTCCCGCCCTGGCATCTCTGTGCTCGCGCCGCTGCCGATCGTTTCGTCCTCGCTTATTTGCAGGTCATAGCCTGCCACTTCCACTTCACCATGGCGCACCTTCTTCTTGGACATGGCGACGGAGATCCACTTGAATTCGATGTTGTTGTCGAGCAGCACCTTGAGAACCATGGTGAGGGGCACTGCCAGAAACATGCCCAGCGGGCCCCAGAGCCAGCCCCAGAAGATGACGGAGAGAATGACCACCAAGGGGGAGATGCCGAAGCGATTGCCGAGCATGGTGGGCTGCACGAAGTTATCGAGGAAGAAATTGATGCCGCCGTAGCCGATGCCGACGAAGACGGCGGTGCCGGGGCCGTGCTGCACCAGGGCCTCCACAATGGCGGGTACGCAGGCGGCGGTGCTGCCCACGGCGGGGATGTAGTTGAACAAGAACGCCAGCAGCGCCCAGAGCAGCGGGTCGTGGAGGTCGAAGAACCAGCACCAAAAGCCTGCGAGCAGGCCGGTGAGTGCGCTGATGAGTGTTTTGACGCCGAGGTACTTCTGGATGTCGTCCGCGCTGCGCATGAGGCCGGTGAGGTCCGGACCGCCGGAGAGATGCACGGCTTGCAGACGGCTCTGGGTGCCGTGGGCTTCCATGAGGATGAACATCATGACGATGATGATCATGATGAGGCTGGCGAGGAAGGCGGCCAGGGTGCCGAAGGTGGTGCCCAGCAATCCGGGGAGGTTGCTCATCACATCCTGCTTGGTGGCGTAGCCGATGAGGGTGTTCCAGTCGAAGACACCGCCCAGCATTGACTTGGCGTCAGCCACGCCCTTGAGTTCGAGCCAGGCACCGAGATCATTGGAATACTTTTCCAGGCCGCGCAGATAGTGCGGCAGATCTCTCCAGAAGCTGATCAGCAAGCGCACACCTACCGTGACCATGCCCGCAAGGACGCCCAGATTCATGAGCATGGTGATGCCGAGGGCGAGGCCGGCGGGGACTTTGTGCCGGCGAAGCCAGCGCACCATCGGGTAGCTGAGCACCGCGAGGAAGAAGGCGTAAACGATGGGCACCAGCACATTGGCGGCGACCTTCAGGCCGGTGAGCACGACAAACAGACATGCCAGCGTCACAACCGCCTGCGAGCCTTTGCGGCCCCAATCCACCGTCTGATCATGATCCTGAAACAACGACATGAGCTGCCATGCCGCAAAATACCTGCTGGCTCAAGATTTTTCCATGAAGTATAAAGCAATCCATGATCTCCACGCTTCACCGATTCTTGTCTCTCAAGCGAATCTCCGTCTTTGAGGACGACCGCAGACGCAGCGGCACGGGCATAAACCCGCGCATCATCATGGGGCTGCTAATCATCGTTGGCTCATTGCTTTACCACTGGATCGCCACCACCTCCTATCAAAACGAGTTCACGGGACGGGAGCAAAAACTCGCGCTGGCCACGCCGCAGGAAGAGATTGCCCTGGGGCTGCAATCTGCGCCGCAGATGATCCGGGAAAGTGGCGGGCTCTCGCGTGATACCAACGGGCGGGCGCTGGTGGACCGGGTCGGCGCACGCTTGATTGCCTCCACAGCAGCGAGGGAGACTTCGTATCAGTTTAAGTTTCATCTGCTCGCCGACACCGAAACGGTGAACGCATTCGCCCTGCCCGGCGGGCAGATTTTCATCACCGAGGCGTTGTTTCGCCGCCTGAAATCTGAAGATCAGCTCGCGGGTGTGCTGGGGCACGAGATGGGGCATGTGGTGGGACGGCACTCCAACGAGCAGATGGCGAATTCCCAGCTCTGGAGTGGTCTGGCGCAGGGACTTGGCGTGCTGCTTTCCGACGGGCATAACAACTCGGGGGCGCAGATTGCCAACATGGTGGCGCAATGGCGCGTGATGAAGTTCAGCCGGGATGACGAATCAGAGTCCGATGCGCTTGGCGTGCGGTTCATGATGCAGGCGGGCTACAATCCTGAAGCTCTCATTGGGGTGATGGAAATCCTCGCCCAGGTCAGCGGTGGGGCGAACAGCTCTGACTTCATGAGTTCGCATCCGAATCCTGCGAACCGGATGGAGCATATTCGCGAGGCTATCTCGAAGGAGCGGGCGAAACTTTAAACTATGGGGCGAGGCCCAGCGGGCGGTTTTCGGTGCCTTTGACTTTTAGCAGGGTGTCGCCGAGTTCCTGGCGTGTGGGTTCGGCGAGCTTTTGCAGGCGTTCCACGATCTCCGGGTGCTCTTTTGCGACGTCATGCGTCTCACTGGGATCGTCAGTGAGATTGTACAGTGAGAGGCCGATGTTTTCGACGCGGTAGCCGTGGCGGGAGGCGATGCCGGCGATTCCGCTCTGGGTGATCGCCTTGGGTTTCATCTGGCCAAAGCGGGCTGGTTTGCCGTCGCGGCCTGGTTCGCCATCCACGGTGATGTAGGGGTGTGGGAAGTGCAGTTTCCACGGGCCGCTACGGATGGCCTGGAGTTCATCGCCGCCGTAGAAGACCAGCGCTTCATGCGGGGATTTTGCGCCTGGTTTTCCTTCCAGCAGAGGGAGGATGTTTTTGCCGTCGATTTTGCGCTCGGAAAGTTTTCCGCCGATCAAGGTGGCAATGGTGGGCAGCAGGTCGATTTCCATGACTGGCTCATTGCAGACTTGGGCGGCGGGAATATGGCCGGGCCAGCGGGCGATGAAAGGGCTGCGCACACCGCCATCGAAGGTGGTCAGCTTGCCTTCGCGCAGGGGCTTGGCGCTGCCGGCGTGATTGCCGTAGCTCAGGAAAGGGCCGTTGTCGGAGAAGAGGATGACCAGGGTGTTTTGATCGATGCCGAAGTGCTTGAGGGTGTCGAGGATCTGACCCACGGACTCGTCGATCTCCTGCACCACATCGCCGTACAATCCGGCGCTGGATTTACCGCGAAAGGCTTGTGAGGCAAAGATGGGGACATGCGGCATGACATGGGGGACGTAGAGGAAGAAGGGCTGGTCTTTGTGGCGCTCGATGAAGCTCGTCGCTCCTTCGGTGAAGCGGCGGGTGAACTGGCTTTGGTCAGGATCGGTTTCGATGACCTTCAAGCCATCGTAGAAGGGAAGGGGAGGCATCTCCTGCGCAAGGGAGGGGTGATACTTGCTGTTGTCGTTCGAATAAGGAATGCCGAGGAATTCATCGAAGCCGTTGTGCAGCGGGTTGAAGAGCAAGTCGGTGCCGAGGTGCCATTTGCCGAAGGCGGCGGTGGCGTAGCCGCGTGCCTTGCACATCTCCGGCAGCAGGAATTCGTCGGGATGGATGCCTTCCTTGCTCGTGTGGTTCAAAGCTCCCTGCATGCCGACACGGTTGGCGTAGCAGCCGGTCATCAGCGCCGCGCGTGAGGCGCTGCACACAGCCTGAGCCACATAGAAGCTGGTGAACTTCATCCCCTCCGATGCCATGCGGTCCATGTGCGGCGTTTTGATCTTCTCCGCGCCAAAGCAGCCGAGATCAGCGTAGCCCAGATCATCGACCAGAATGAGCACCACATTCGGCGGGCGTTGATCGGCGGCAGAAAGAGTGAGGGAGGTGAGGAGCAGGGCGAGCAGCAGACGCATGCCATCATCGTGGCAAAGGCAGGCTGAAGAGGCGAGATTTTTTGCAGCAAAATGCCGCGGTGCTTGCTTGTGCTCGCATTTCCTGACTACTATTTGGCAATGATCTGGCGTGTGGCGGCAGTGTTGGCGGTGATTTTCTGGGCGGTGATGTCCGGACTGCTGGTGCGTGACATCTATTTCCCCGAGGCCTCGCGCTTTGCCATTGTGCCTCCGCGCATGGTGATG
>JAPLUN010000484.1 GCA_026397715.1 Verrucomicrobiota bacterium | reverse complement strand
ATTTGTCCCTAGTACGAGAGGACCGGGATGAACATACCTCTGGTGGACCAGTCGTGACGCCAGTCGCGCAGCTGGGTAGCTATGTATGGACAAGATAACCGCTGAAAGCATCTAAGCGGGAAACTTACCTCAAAACCAGGTCTCCCTGAGAGCCGTGATAGACTATCACGTCGATAGGCCGGGTGTGGAAGGTCCGTGAGGACTGCAGCTTACCGGTACTAATTGCTCAATAGGCTTGAGCACTCTCTTAACCCATACGTGGCGACGAACATGTCGCCCAATCATTAGCGCTGGATCCTAGTTTTTGATCCGGCAGTCTAATCCAAGATCGTTCAGACGATCAGTTGTTGTTCTTCAGTCGGCTTTGCCGACCTGGTGGTTTTAGCGGGGATTCCCCACCCGATCCCATTCCGAACTCGGTCGTTAAGTTCCCCAGCGCTGATGGTACTGTGTCTTAAGGCACGGGAGAGTAAGTCGCTGCCAGGTCTGCCAAGCCGACTGTAAACAGCTGCTCCTTGAGAGCAGGGCCTCCTTCAAGATCTTCGCATCCCCCCGGGATGCGTGGAACGCGGCTCGGCCGGTTGTAGTGGACCTCGTCCACAGCGGCCGGAATGGGCCGCGAAGTCGTTTCTGGCCTCCGGGTCCGGATCGGCGAGGGGCGGTTGGCGTATCGGACGCCGGCCGGACATCGGTGACGCGGGGTGGAGCAGTCCGGTAGCTCGTCAGGCTCATAACCTGAAGGTCCTAGGTTCAAATCCTAGCCCCGCACCCAAACAGAGAACGGCCCCGCGAAAGCGGGGCCGTTTGCGTTTGCGGCAAGCGTTGCGTGGTCCTATCTCGCTTGCATGCCCCAGAAGAAAATCCTCGGCCTCCATCCATCACATCGCGACGACATCGCGGATCTCGTCACGCGCCGGCCGATTCCCGGCCCTCGCGTTCAACAGGTCGATCCGTTTCTCTTCCTCAATCACCACGGGCCGCAGGTTTATCCCCCGAACAATCGCGGCCTGCCATTCGGCCCGCATCCACATCGCGGGTTCGAGACGGTGACGTTCATTCTCGAGGGCGAGCTGATGCATGCCGATTCCGGCGGGCATCAGAGCGTCATTGGCCGAGGCGGCGTGCAGTGGATGACGGCCGGTTCCGGGCTCGTGCATGCCGAGCTTTCGCCCGACGGCTTCAAGCGGGCAGGCGGTCCGCTCGAGATCCTGCAGCTCTGGGTGAACCTGCCGTCGCGGCTCAAGATGACGCGGCCGCGCTATCAGGGGCTCCAGGGCGATGCGTTTCCGGTTGTCGATGCTGCTGGCGGCAAGGCGAGGGTCAGCGTCGTCTCCGGCGCATGGGGCGGGGCGGCTGGGCCCATCGAATCGATAACCGGTACCTTCATGTCAGTGATAGCCGCCTGCGCCGGCGCGCAGCTCGAGTTTGACAAACTCGCCGGCCGCAACGTTTTTCTCTACGTGGTTTCCGGCCGTATACGGATCAATGGCGCCGATGTCGGCGAGCATCATCTCGTCGAACTGGGCACCGCAGGCGACACGCTGGAGATGGAAGCCGAGAGCGACGCGCGGTTGTTGTTCGGACATGGCGATCCGATCAATGAGCCTGTCGCGTCGTACGGCCCCTTCGTGATGAACACGCCTGATGAAATCCGAAGGGCAATCGCGGATTATCAGGCTGGCCGGATGGGCGAGGTTGCGGTTTGAGTGTCCGCGCCGGGCTCGCGACGCTCTGATACGAATTTGATGTGTCGCAAGGACGCGCGTTGCGGGAAGTGGCTTCACTTGCGCGCAAAGCAGGCGTACCTTGCGTC
>JAPLUN010000337.1 GCA_026397715.1 Verrucomicrobiota bacterium | reverse complement strand
CTGAAAACCGGCCGCGATGATCGCCTGCTCACACGCGACCATGATGGCACGACCGATGCCACGCCGTGCCCAGGCCGGATGCACGAAGAAGGCGCGCACCCTTGCGGCATCGTGCTGCGGATCGAGCAAGGGGTCTTCGCCCTCCCGCTGGCCGTCTCCGCCGTAGAGTGAGCTGCGGCGGCTCCAGCCGCCACAGCCGACAATCACGCCTGCGCTTTCAGCGACGAAGTAGGTGCCATCGCGAATGAGCTGCCGGTCAACGCCGAAGACCGGTCCGAGGGCCGCCTCCATCTGTGCCTGCGCATAGTAAGGGGCCTGCAGACTGCGGACCGAGAGAGGAATCAGGGCTTCCAATTCTGGCACGTCTGACTCAAGTGCCAGACGCAGCTCCCATGCATTTGATGGTGGAGAATGAAGAGTGGAAGCAGCCATTCGTTCAGTGTGTCTTCATACTCCGGCTTCTGCAACTGGCCGACGCTGATCGTGTTCAAGGAATGGCACGCTGAGTGGAAGGATGTCGCTGGGCCGGTGGTGTAGTTCGGGCTGTGTTTACTGATGGAGTCGCCTGCTGCAGTTCATGCTCAGGCGACCTTTTCATTGGTGCACCAGTAGGTCTGTTTGTGTCCCTTGGCCTCGAAGCTTGCGGCCACGGACTGTGCCTGTTGTTCAGTGAGATTGGCTTCCACCAAGAATTTGTTGCCGGAGTCGTCCTGTCTCCAAACGGCCCAACTGGGGAAATCGCTGCCTCGGACCGCCGCCCACCAGCCAAATTCGTCGTGTCCCCACTGAACTCCCAAACGAGAAGCCACTGTGCGCAGTAGCTCCGTTTCCGTCGCATGGGGGCCGGCATCGAGTAATTCAGCCGCTGAGGAATCTCCGTTTGCGCTTCTGACTTGGACCGGAAGAATTCCCACCGGGCAGCAAGGTCCGCCTGGTTCTCCCTTCCGATGGTAGGTCTTGGGTTGATTCATGCGTTATCTTCGGTGATTCGTATCCTTGGCTTTGGAAGAGTCATTGATGGTGAGCCTTCACCCAGATCAGGGCATACGTGAAGCCCAGGCCAAAGCTTTTCTCAGCCAGGAAGACATCGTAGTCCATGCTCCCGACCTGACCCGTCGCGAAGAGGCGCAGATAGCCCGAGGCTCCGGCAAGCTGGCCGAGGGTGCTGCGCGGCAGCTTGTGGCCTTCTTTGGGATGGGCGAGCACATCGAGTGCGGCATCCATGTAGTCCGCGCATTGGATGAGACGGCGGCTGCGGGCGACAGTGATGGCAAAGGTGGTGCCATCGCGAGCGCCGGCGGCATCACGCTCGCGCTGATAGTCCGGCAGTGCGGTGCGCAGTTCTGCCCAGGTCTGGGCCAGCACATTGAAGGCAGGCTGGTAGGCCGGGTCGAGTCCGGCATCACGCAAGGCGGCGGGCAGTGAGGGGGTCTTGAGCACGGCACCGGCCGCCACGCGCTCCGGGTCGGCCAGGCCATTGAGCGCGGCGACGAAGCCGCTGAAATCCTCGTACCCGTAGGCGGTGGTCGCCACCTGGCGCAGGTTCGATCCGCGCGGAATCGTGACGGTCACGCTGGCCGGGGCGGGGACGTCTTCCAACTTCACGGAAGGCAGCGGCGGGACGACGGCCTTGGGTGGCTTGCGGCTGCAACTTGGCGTCAGCAGAAGAAGCGAGAGGATGGGGAGCAGCAGGTGACGCATGACGTTCTGTGGCAAGCCTTGCCTCAGCATGGATCGCTGAGAGGTTGTGTGGGATTGCTCACTTCTTCGCCTGTTTAGGAATGGCGATGGTGACGGAGTAGTGTCCGGCGCCGTTGGGGGAGTCGGCCAGGTAGAGAATGAAACCGCGGGTGGTGGGCTCCAGGGCCACGACGTCGCGGCCCTGACGCTTGACGATGGTGGCATGGGGAAGGTCCAGGCTGGCAAACTCGACCCACTGGGCCGGTGTCTTGCGCGGGTTGTTCCAGGGCTTGCCCTTGAACGTCATGTCATCGGGCCCGGACCAGTGGAGGTGCACCCATTTCACCTGCTCCGTGGTGAAGATGAACTTTTCGCTGCCGTCGATGGTTCCCGAGATCGTCAGGTATTCATAGGGATCCACCGGCGGCTTGGGGGCGGAGGAGCAGCTGCTGAGGATGACGAGAAAGAACAAGGCAGAAGCAACAGCGGACAGGGACTTCATGGGATGCGAGGAAGAGCGAAGGGAGTGCTGTCCGAAGCTATCTGAAACAAGCTTGGGGTGTCCAACCTTTTTGGAATGCCATGGAAAATCGCGAAGGCATAAGCGGGAGACCCGAGCCTCCACGTGGAGAAAATCCAACTTACTCCACTCATTCAGCGCCTGGATATACGCGCGCGTTGGGAGGCGGTGGTGTGAGCGGGCTGACCACCCTCAGGAGATATGGAATGGCTCTGGCCGCCGTGCTCGCACCGTCGTTCCAGACTCACACATAAGTAAGAGATGCTGGGGGGCGTCCTGTTTCATCCAGAGCAGGCAGGGCTGGCAAATTCGTTTTCATGAGGACGTTAAGGAAAAATTCGCCGTCCTCAGCCGTGAGCCTGAGTTCTGATTTGAGCTCGCGCATCACTCGAACCGCTTCATCAAGCAACCCCAAGTCCATGTATCCCTCCATCACGTCGCACTTCCTTTGGAGTTCTCCGAGAGTGATTGGGTTGGAGAGACGGGTGCTTGGCTGGTTGGGGCTGATCATGGAGAGTCTTTCGGATCTCGTCCCAACAACGGTCGTATCATTTTCTTTAGCGCGGGCTGAATTTTGATTAAGTCCCCAGATAGGTCGGCGTCTCGCGATGAGGTGCCGACGGATTTTATCCGAGACAGATCATGAACGGCCATTGTGCTGCCCCCCTTTATCGTTTCACCTCACGCAAGTTCACAAAGGCCCCGTCCACCCCCAGCTCCTGCACGCTTCGCCAGGAGCGCAGCTCCCACACGCAGCTTGCGAAGACCTCATAGCCTCGCTGCTGCAGTGCCTTCACGAGCCAGCGTGTCAGCACCGATTGGTTGATCATGCAGCAGTCCCAAGGCTGCTGCTTCCACAAAGCCCCAAGGGCCGGGAGCAGCCCAAAGCGGGCCAAACGCATGTCGGGGATCAACTGCCGCATTCTCCACAAAACACGGCTCCTGTGCGAAGCAAAGATCACCTTCTCCCAAGGGATATGCGGTGCCAGATACTCGGCCACGCAGATGAGATCTGCCTCGGTATAATTGCCCTTGAGGTGGGCGATGAGGCCCATGTGGGGTCCGAGTTCCGCCAGGCAATCGCGCAGGCTGCACTTTCTATTCCATCCAAAATGCGCGCAGTGGAATTCGCCGTCCGCAGCACGCACCACGTCCAGTTCCACAAAGTCTGCTTGATGCCGCACGGCCAAGCGCACCCCGGCAGGGGTGTTTTGCATTCCTTTGTCCATGCCTCCTCGGTGTGCGATGGTTTTCATGGCTGAATTTGGAACATAGCACGCTGCGCCCCCCCCTTCTGTGAGGTTTGCTGAACGAGACATTGAGTTTCAGGTGCCTGGTTCTTGGCAGGAGAGCTTGCCGGAGTCATTCATGACTGGCCCCTTTTATTTAACTAACGCAGTTGTTCCAGACGTTTCTTCAACTCGGGATCGAGGGGTGGAGACAAGCGAAGTTTTGGTGGATCCTCTGGAGGCGGTTCAGGCTTGGCCACTGTCCACTGTGCAGGATTGATGAAGCCATCAAATTCGTTTGAATAAGTCACGTCTGTCAATTCACTGACTACTAATAGAAAACGCATCTTGGTCTTTAGCGATCCAGCAAAAACGGGGGCTGCGAATGTCCAGCAGTGTTTGTCTGGTAAGAAAACCCGATGATAGCTGTTGCCACAGAAGCTAGGAGACATGAGCTCAATAGGTTTCCAAACACCTTCGGGTGTTTGTGCCTCACGGGTGATGTGAACTCGGGAATCCTGAGCCCTGAATGTCACTTCTTTGCCGGTGCGATTAACGACCATGAGCTGAAACCCGAGAAACATAGGCCCCTGTTGGTACGGCCGACATGGAACCTGCTGACCAGGTAGGACGACGAGAGACAGAGTGTTTGGAGCGCCTAATTTATCGATCTCGATGCCCTTGGGCATGTTGTCACTCTTATAAAAGCCCCCCAAGTCAGACGGATCTGTTCTGCTTCCTACTAAATAAATGCTTTCACTAATCCCGGAAACCGACAGCGGTTTCAGTTCCTCCGCATAGCAGCAAACTGAAATGAACAGTGATGTTAATGCAACGCACTCGAGTTTGAAGGATGTTAGGCTCATGCTGCTTGATCTTATCTGTAAGTATTTTGCCAAACTTGTCCATCGAGGTTCAAGAACATAACCGTTCACAACGAAAAACGCCTTCCCCCTTTCAGGAGAAGGCGTTGGCTGAATCCAGATAATCGATTCGCTCGGATCGCCAAGCTTACGCCACGATCGGATGCAGGTTGGTCTTGCACCATTCGCCGTTCTGCATGGTCACGCCATCGGGGTCATCGACGGCGACGTGGGCTTCGTCTTCGCAGATGATCCAGCCAGAGTAATTGCGGGAGACGAGCCACTCGGTGATTTTGTGGAAGTCGAGCTTGCCGGTGCCCATCTGGGCCCAGGGCTCGGCGCCGTTGCCGGAGAAGTCTTTGTAATGGATGTGGTTCACCAGGTGCTGCCACTTGTTGAGGGTGGCGATGACGTCCATGCCGCCGCGGATGATGTGGCCCACATCAGGAGTCCAGCCGGTGACTTTGGGGTCGAGGCTGCTGAGGACGACGTCGTAGTCTTCCTGGGTACGGACGAGGGAGGCGGGCGGAGAGTTCGGGTGGTAGGAGGCCTTGATGCCGAGATCCGCAGCGCGCTGGGAGACGCGGTTGACGTTTTTGGCGATGTTGAGGCGGCGATTTTGGAGGTTGTCCTTGCGACCGCTTGGCAGCGTCACCGTGCCGAGCATGGAGCCGGGGAAGTGCTTGAGGAAGTTGAGAGTGAAGTCAGCGGCTTCCTTTTCGTTCGGCGCTTCGGTTTCACCGTCCCAGGCGCAGACGAGGGCGAGGCCGGCGAGCTGCACGTTGTACTTCTGCAGCACGTCCTTGAGCTTGATGGGGTCGATGAAGTCACCGAGCCAGTACTTGGAGCAGCCGAGGGCGCTCTGGGAGATCTCCAGCACCATCGGCTCGATACCGGTGAAGCCTGCTTCTGAAGCGACCTTGATCATGTGGTCGAGCTTGTTGTCGTAGCCTTTGCCGGTGCCCTGCATGAACCAGGTGTAGACTTCGGAACCGAATTGGATTTTGCCCATGGTGTGAGTGTGGTTGTGGGTTTGCTGTGGAGAAATCACGACGGTCAGTGCGACCGGTGGAGCGCCATTGGAGCGAACGAGCGTGAACTGTAAAGCGGCAAAATGCGACGGCTGCTTACGGAGACTCCGGTGGCGGAGGAAGTCCTGCGGGAGGGGGACGCGGAAGAGGTGCCGGTGAAGCCTGGCGAAAGTTCTGGGTCACTCGGCTTACGGGCAGGATTGCCCGAGCTACTCTGCAGGCTCAAGGCTTCTCCGGTGGCGGTGGCATGCCTGCGGGAATGGTGGGCTTGTCGCGGTCGCGGATGTCATGGGCGATCTCGGCGATGACGTTGGTGCTTTCGCGGCGCTTGGTTTTGGTGAGCGAGAGCGGGATGCGCAGGCTGCCGCGTGAGAGGCCGCTGCGGCGGCTGACGACCACCTCGGCGTCCAGGACGATATCGTGCTGCTTTTGGGCATCGAGGCTGACGTAGGGGCCCAGGAGCAGGCTGGCGCGGGTGGAGCCGGGGGTTTGGGTGGGCTTGAATTCGGCCCGGCCGGTGAAGCCACGGGATTCCATGGGGGCTGTGAAGCCGTCCGCACCACTTAGGCGCAGGCTTTTGATTTCAAACCACTGCTGGTCCCCGGGCTGGCCAAAGGCGTGCAGGCGCATCTGGTAGGGGCCCACTTCGGACACTAAGGCCCCGCCGACGACCATGGCGCTGAGGGCCACGCCGGATTCCGTGGCCTTGGGGATGAATTCCACCCTGAAGGCGCTGCCGCCTGCCGTGGGTGCCGGGGCGCTGGACTGGTAGTCGTAATGCGTGGTGAAGACGTGGACGCAGGAGGGCAGCCATACGAGGGCCAGCAAGGAGAGCAGGGGGCGCATGCTGACCAAACTGGAGGGTAGGTAGGCGGGAAGCGAGCCTGAAATGGGACGCGGAAACTTCAGATTTGGAAAACAATCAGTGGCATTGACAATATCTGTGATATTTAATATAATTACAATAACATGCCGGTTTCTCGCATTCTCGCCATCCTTGCTGCTCTCGCCCTGCCTTTTGGCTCGGTGCAGGCGCTGACTTGGGACGAGACGATCAATGGGGAGCTGTCTGGTGATGGCAATGCGCCGACGCTCATTGGCATCTTGGACCCAGGCGTTAATTTGTTTTCCGGCACCATGGGTGCGCTGGGGGGCAACCCGCCGCTGGATGCGGACGTCTGGAATTTCACCATCGCCGCCGGCTATTACCTGACGGGGATCAATCTGGTGGATTATTCGGCCCAGAGCGGCAGCCTGGCGAACGAATCCTTCATGGCCATCGCCAATGGCGGGACGATCGACTTCAATGATCCCTTGGGCCACCTGAGCAATACCCTGTGGGGCTACGGGCAGGATGGCTTTGGGAACATCTACGTCGACCTGCTGGCTCTGCTGGATGCCGGGCCTCAGTTTGCCGGCATCGGCTTTGATGGGCCGCTGCCTTCGGGAAACTACACGTTCTGGATCCAGGAGGGGTCTGACCAGGTCAGCTACGGCATTGAGTTTGTGACCGCACCCGTGCCGGTGCCGGAGCCGGGCAGTCTGCTGCTGCTGGGAGTGGCGGGGATGTGGTCGCTGCGTCGCCGTCGTCGGCGGTGAATGGTTTGCAAAGCGGTGTGGTCGCAGCTAAGGCGGGCGGCACATGATTCGGAATCTCTTGTTCGATTGGTCCGGGACGCTGGTGGATGACCTGCCTGGCGTGGTGGGTGCTGTGAATGGCATGCTTCGTGCCGTCGGTGCTGAGGAAATGACTCGGGATGAGTTCAAAGGGCGCTTTCGCCTGCCGTACACCGAATTTTTCGCCGAGGTGCTGCCCGGTATGGCGGTGGAGCGCCTGCAGGAGCTCTACCTGGAGCATTTCACCCATGCGCATGCCGAGATCGAAATCCTGCCTCATGCACGTGAGTTCATCCAGTTCGCCGCCGCCACGGGCCGGCGCCTAGTGGTGCTGAGCAGTGCGCCGCTGCCGCACGTGATGGCCCAGGCGGAGGCGCTGGGCGTGCGGGATGCGTTTGAAGTCATGCGCTGCGGCGTCATCGACAAACGCACGGAAATCCACACGCTGCTGGCGGAGTTGGACATGGCGGCCGCAGAGACCGCCCTCATCGGCGACATGCGGCATGATATTGATGCTGGACACGCCGCCGGGGTGGTGACCATTGCCACCTGCACGGGGTATGAGAGCGCCGAGACGCTCATGACCTCCGCGCCGGACATGCTGGTGCCGGATCTCTCACGCCTGCCTGCCCTGCTGGGGCCTCTGACCGGGGGAGATGGCGCCTACCCGGTGTCCACGGTGGGGGCGCTCATTTTGAATTCGAAAGAGGAGATGCTGCTCATCCGCACGCACAAATGGAGCCACCGCTGGGGCATCCCCGGGGGCAAGATCAAGCGCGGCGAGTCGTGCGAGGCGGCGCTGGTGCGCGAGATTACCGAGGAAACGGCGCTCACGTTACGAGACATCGAATTCGTCATGGTGCAGGACTGCATCGAGCCCGTGGAGTTTCAGCGTTCCGCGCACTTTCTGCTGCTGAACTACATCGCACGTTGTGCGGATGCAGAGCCGCAGGTGGTGCTGAACGAGGAGGCGCAGGCCTTTCAATGGCTGCCGCTGGCCGAGGCCCTGCAGATGGACCTGAACATTCCCACCCGCATCCTGCTGGATGAGTGCCTTCGAAAGGGGCTGCTGGGCGGGATGACGAAAGAAGCGCCCAAGCCACAAACACCTGCGGGGACTTCCGCATTGTCAGATCCCAAGCCCCGGCTAAAAACTCCCCACCTCATGCTTCCCCCTGACGAAATCCGCATTGCCGCCCTGCGACTGACCACGCACATCGGTGTTCCCGAGGCGGAGCGTGCCGAGGCCCAGGTGCTGGTGGCGGATGTCACCCTGCGCATCCGCAGGAGGTTTGAGGCGATGAACGATGACCTCACCGCCACGATCGACTACGCCGCCGTCGCCGCGCGGCTGCAGGCCCTGGCGGCGGAGCGGCCCCGCAGGCTGATCGAAACCCTCGCTGCCGAGATGGCGGCCTGCGTGCTTGAGGAGTTTCAAGCCATTGGTGTGACCCTGGAATTGCGCAAACGCATCCTGCCGGACACGGATCATGTGGCCGTGCGTCTGGTGCGTGGCGAGTGAACGAAATGGCAGGGGCGGCGTCCAAGACCCCCGATCTCGCCGGTCAGGGCCAGCCTGCCCGATGCACGTGCTGTGCATTCCATCCTGCCAACCCATGAAATCTCTGCGCCTCTTCCTTGCCGCTTTGCTTGCCACCACGCTGCTCAGCTCCTGCTTAACCCCAGCCGACTCCCGCCTGCCCACGGTCTCCCAGCAGGATGCCTACGATGTGAGCTGGGGAATGCAGCCGCGCAAAGTGCGGGGGAACCCGAAGATGCGCTACCAATACAATGCCCATGCCGAGCAAACCGTCGCGCCCGTGAGCCTGGACCCGGCAGCAGCTACGGCCGACAGGGGCTAGTCGCGGGGCAGGTAAGAATGGTAAAATTCACAACTACTGGGCTCGGCGTGAACAGCGCTAAAATCCTGCATGGCATGGGCCATGCGGCGAGGCACTGCGCGCCTGGAGACTGAACGAAAGGCAGGGTGGCTGCGTCTAAGACTTCGATCTTGCCAGCTAGAGACAGCCCGCCTAGTATCGGATCACGTTAAGAATTCAATTTTGCCAAACAATGACATCTCTGCGCTACCTCTTTGCCGCTCTGCTTGCCTCAACCTTTCTCGTCTCCTGCGGTTCCTTTGAGCATGTTGACGCCCGTCATCCCACGGTGTCTCAGCAGGATGCCTTCGATGTGAGCTGGGGGCTGCCACCCCGCAAAGTGCGTGGCAATCCGAAAATGCGCTACCAGTACAATGCGAATGCCCGGTCCGAACAGCCCGCCGCGCCCATGAGTCTTGAGCCTGCAGCACCAGCCGCTCCGGCGCTGGCGCCTGCGCCCAGCCGCGCCGCACCTGCCACCCCTGCGGTTCCTTCCACTCTTCGCTAGTCGCGGCATGGCATCTGCTTTTTCCTGTTTTAAAACCGTACGACACGTGAAGACCCCGCTTCTGACCTTCCTCCTGGCCTTTGGATGCCACGCCGCATTGACCGCCCAGCAGATCAAGGCCCCCGAATCCCTCCGGTCCAACACGCTCCCCGTGGTGCCGACCCCGGCCAAGACTCCCTCCACCGAGGAGATCGACAAGCTGGCTGAGGAAGCCCAGAAGGCGCTCTTCAAGTCTGTGGACAAGCCTGGTACCGTTGCCACCCCTGGCAAAACGGACGTCACTCAATACACTCCTTACGCAACCACCACCCCGACACGTCTTCCCGCCCAGCGGCTGGAAGACCCTGCGCTCTGGGCCAAAGATTCGGTACGCAAGATCGCCGTCATGGAAGTGTCTTTCGGCGGCGCACGTGAAACGGTCATGATCGAGCTGTTTCCAAACGACGCTCCGCAGACGGTGAACAATTTCATTGACCACTGTGACAGTGGCATCTACAACGGCCTGGCCTTCCATCGTGCCATCGAAGGCTTCCTGGTGCAGACCGGTGATCCGCTGACTTCAGATGAGTCCGCACGTGCCAAGTGGGGCACGGGTGGTGAAGACAAAACGATTCCTGCCGAGATCAAACGGCCGCACCGTGTCGGAGCCGTGGCGATGGCCCGCCGCTCGGACAAGGTCAATCCTGAGCGCCGTTCGAATGGCTCACAGTTCTACGTGACCTTGGGCAATTACGGCGTGCTGGAAGGCAAGTACACCGTCTTTGGCCAGGTGGTGTCCGGCTTGGCAACCCTTCAGCGCATCTCCCTCATGCCGGTGGATGCCAACGACTGCCCGGTGGCCCGAATTGAGATCAAATCCATCAAGGTCATCACTCAAAAGGGACCCATGCAGGTGCCGGCCGTGGCTACAGGTGAAGGCGTTCGCTACGTCAAGCCGGATGCGGCGCGCGGCATGGTAAGCCGTTTATTTCACCGCGTGTGGTAAGAACAGGCGTGTATTTTTGAAGAGCGGCGGCGTGGGCTGCTGCTTTTATAACGGTTCGCAAAACTCATTTCCGTTTAGCGATCTGTTTCTTGATTGAGGATCATGGGCTTCCTTCTTCGCTCCCCTGCGTCGAGCTACGAAGGACAGGCCGACGGTGGCTGGCTGAGGACAGCCAGCCCTACCAGCGCATGGTCTGTGCATGTCCGGCGCGAGGTAGGGCGCTTGGTCCTCCAAGCGCCGTCGAGCGTCGCAACGCTCCGTCTTTCGGAAATCCGCTTTGGGAAATTGAATTCGGCTCTCGCTCTACTTCGCTGGCAGCTCAAAGCAGACCGCTTCACGGTCATTACGCAACAGCAGCCAGCGGCCCGCCAGCGTCGGTGGGTTCCAGGTCTTGGCGTTCAGAGCTTCCAGACGTGACACCTCCTCCAGCTTTGCAGGATTGGCTTTGACCAGGGCGACGAAGCCCTTCTCCGCCTGCACGAGCATCAGGCTCTCACCAAGGCGAATCTGCTGGCCGAAGCCGTAGCGCCCTTCGCGCCAGCCGCGCTCACCCGTGGCCAGATCCACGCAGCAGAAGGTGCCTTCATCCAGCGCGTAGGCATGGGTGCCGAACACGCTGGCGCTGCTGAACTTCGTGCGCGGCGCGCTGGCGGCCCAGATGGATGACACCGTCATCTTGCCATCGGCAGCAGGCTTGATCTCCAGCAGGTTGCTCTTCAGGCCGTAGCTGGTGGTGACCAGGATGCGCTCCGGCGTCACCTGCACGGGCTGGCAGACTTTGGGAAACATGCCCGGCCAGTCAAACTTCCAGAGCACCGCGCCGCTGGCGGGATCATGCCCGGTCACGGAGTTGCTGTTCACGCTCAGGATCTGCTCACGCCCGGCCAGTGTCATCAGAACCGGGGAGCTATAGCTGCCGCCATCGTCGCCGGCCTTCCATGCCAGTTGTCCGTCCTTGCTTTTGTAAGCGATGAGCGTGGTGCCGTTGTCACCCCCGCTGCACACGATGTTGTCTCCGACGATCAAGGGTGCGGCGCTTTTGCCCCATTCCGGGCTTTTCGTCGTGCCACTGTCCTTCAGGATGTCTTTGCTCCAGTAGAGTTTTCCGGTGGTCACGTCCAGGCAGTTGAGCAAGCCCTTGGAGCCCATGGTGAAAACCACATTCTTCGCCGTATCCACGGTCGGAGTGGAGCGCGGGCCGATGCCGCCCATTGGCTCATCAAAGCGTGTCTTGTCGGCATGCGCCCACAGCATCGTGCCGGTGGCGAGGTCATAGCAGGTCACGTACTCTTCTTCACCCCGCTGCTCCTGCGTCAGTGCGCGGCTTCCTGCCAGGGCAAAGCCCGCCCAACCGTCTCCCACCTTGATGCGCCAGACTTCGCGTGGCGGATGCGCTTTCCAGTCGGTCTGCCAGTCAGGTTCTGGCAGTACACCATCGCCCTTGGGGCCAAGGAAGCGCGGCATGTCCACCACTCCTGCGGGTGTGGCTGAGGGAACGGCTGCGCCGTATGGACCGTTTTGAAGTTCCGGCAGCACCTCGGCCTTCTGCCAGCGCCAGGCTAGGCTCGGAAAGGCGGAGCCGTCGGCCGAGCCATCGTAGCGGATCAGATACTTGAATGCGGCGATGACGGCCATCACTCCCAGGATGAACACGCCCAGCCGCTTCATCCGTGCCCCGCGCAGGTGCAGCGCCCACCAGAGACCGAAGAGGATCAGCCACAACGGGATGAGAATCATGAGGCCGCCTGAGCGAAAGACGTGATCGGTGGCCCAGAGCCAGGCGAGCAATCCGCCAAACAGCAGGGTGAGAAAAAGAGGAAATTTAGGAATCATGGGTGCGGGGTGTCGCGTCATTCTACGTCTGGCGCAGGTCAAAGGAAATGGCTGGCGTTATTTGGCGTATGTCTCATCCTCCGCCAATTCCAACCCAAACACATGAAACAATTTCTCCTCTCTTTGCTTGCCGCCTCCGGCCTGATGGCCGCCGACCACGTCGTCTATGAACCCGCCGGTGCGGCGAAAGGAAAGCACATCGTGCTCCTTTCCGGTGACGAGGAGTACCGCAGCGAGGAGTCCATGCCCATGCTCGGCAAGATCCTCAGCCAGCGCCACGGCTTCAAATGCACGGTGCTTTTCAGCCTCGGTGAGGATGGCACGATCGTCCCCACCAACGGCGCCAGCCTGAGCCATCCTGAGGCGCTGGATTCCGCCGATGCCATCGTGATGCTGCTGCGTTTCCGCCATTGGGATACGGCCACCAGCAAGAAGTTTGAGGCCGCCGTGAACCGTGGCGTGCCGATCATCGCCCTGCGCACCAGCACGCATGCGTTCAGCGGCTACGCGAAGGACAGCCCCTTTGCGGCATGGAACTTCAACAACGACGGCGGCTGGGGCAAAAAATTCCTCGGCGAGACCTGGGTGAGCCACTGGGGCAAGCACAAGTTCGAAGCCACCAAGGGCATCATCGAAGCCGCCAACGCGAACCATCCTGTGCTGCGCGGCGTGAGCGATCTCTTCGGCAACACCGACGTGTATGAAGCCGCCCCGCCTGCCGATGCTGTCATTCTGGTGCGGGGTCAGATCCTGCAGGGCATGACCGCTGACACGCCACCGGCCAGCTACAAGAAGGCCACTGCCGCCAAGGTGGAGCAGGACGTGAACACGCCCATGATGCCCGTGGCCTGGCTGCGCGTGGTGAAGAACGATGCCGGCACGGAAAACAAAATCCTCGCCACCACCATGGGCGCCGCCACCGACCTCACCAACGAAGGCTTGCGCCGCCTCGTCGTGAACGGCGTCTTCTGGGGCCTCGGGCAGGAAGTGCCGGAGAAGGCGGATGTGAGCATCGTTGGCGAGTACAAGCCCACGATGTATGGCTTTGGTGAATTTCAGAAGGGGCTCAAGCCGGAGGGCTTTGAGCTGGCGAAGTAGCTGTTCAAAGTACTCGCGAGCTTTAGCTCGCTTTGGAAACTGCGCACAATCTCCAGAGTGAGCTAAAGCGCACGAGTACTCTTTTTCACTTCAGCTCAAACACAAACGGCAGGCCCTGCGCGTTCATCATGGCTTTTTCTTTGGCCATGAAGCGCTCGGCCAGTCGGGTGAAGCTGCCATCGCTGCGCATGCGGGCGAGGACTTCGTTGACCTTGGTCTTCAGTTCCTCATTGCCCTTCTTCAGGCCCACGGCCCAGACTTCCTCACGCAGCGGAGCTAGCAGTGCACGCGTGGTTTCTGGGTGCTTGGCGTGATGGTTCATGATGGAGAGCTGATCGTAGATCCACGCATCGACGCTTGAGTTGACCACTTCCATCACGCAGGACACATCCGCATCGAGGGCGATGATTTTGGCTTCCTTGAGATTTTCACGCGCCCAGGTTTCACCGGTGGTGCCAAGGCGGACGACGATCTTGCGACCCGGAGTTTTCAGATCGGCGGCGCTTTGCACCGTGGAGTTTTTGGCGACCAGGATTGCCAGGCCCGTCTTCACATACGGCTCGGAGAAATCGATGGACTGACGTCGCTCCGGCGTGGCGGTCATGGACGAAAGAACGAGGTCGACGGAGCCGGTGCGCAGCGCGGTTATGAGGCCGTCGAAGTTGATGTTGCGGAACTCCACCTCGCGCCCGAGCGCCTTGCCGATCTCGCGCCCCACCTCAATGTCCACGCCGCTGATCTGGCCTTTGGCATCGACAAACTCAAACGGCGGGTAGGTGGCGTCTGTGGCGATGATGAGCTTGTTGCTGCGCGAGCAGGCGCACAGGGTGAGAAGCAGGCTGAGGGCGAGGTAGCGAAGCATGGGATCAATCAGGAGTTTAAATCACCGGCGTAATCGCTCGGCATGCGCCAGTCGCCACGTGGAGAGAGGGCCACGGAGCCGACCTTGGGGCCGTCCGGAACGCTGGAGCGCTTGAACTGGTTTTGGGCGAAACGTTTGAAGAAGAGCGCGAGCCATTTGGCGATGGTTTCATCGTCGTATTTGCCCGCAAAGGCCTGGGCGGCCAGCCAGCGGATTTTTTCCGCGTTGCTGCCATGCCGCACGAAGTGAAACAGGAAGAAGTCATGCAGTTCATACGGGCCGACGGTGTCCTCGGTCTTCTGCTGCAGCGATTCATCCGCCGCGAGTGGCAGGAGCTCTGGGGAGATGGGGGTGTCGGCGATGTCCAGCAGGATGGCTCCTGCTTTCTCGGCAAAGGGGCCGGCGGCGCACCACTCGATGAGGTAGCGCACCAGCGTCTTCGGCACGCCGGAATTCACGTGATACATGGACATGTGATCGCCATTGAAGGTGCACCAGCCGAGCGCCGCTTCGGAGAGATCTCCCGTGCCGACGACGATGCCACCGGTCTTGTTGGCGAGGTCCATGAGGATTTGCGTGCGCTCGCGGGCCTGCGAGTTCTCGTAAGTCGCGTCGTGCTGGGTGGCCGAATGACCGATGTCAGCGAAGTGCTGATGCACGGCGTCGTTGATGGAAATGGTGCGCAGTTCGATGTTCAGCGCCTCGGCGAGCTGCTCGGCATTGCCCTTCGTTCGTGTGGTGGTGCCAAAGCCGGGCATCGTGACTGTCAGTGCGGCAGTCGTCGGCATGCCCGCGCGTTTCAGCGCTTCCAGCATCACCAGCAAAGCGAGCGTGGAGTCGAGACCACCGGAGAGTCCGAGAACGGCCGTTTTGGCGTGTGCCTGTTTCAAGCGACGGGCGAGTCCTGTGGCCTGAATGGCGAAAATTTCCTCGCACACCGCTGCACGATCCACTTTGGCCGAGGGCACGAAGGGATGCGCCGAGATGGGGCGAATAAGTCTGTCATCGCCACCGAGGGCTGCGCCGAGACTGAAGGTCACGCGGCGGAAGCCGACGCTGCTGGCTTCATCGCGGAAGGCGGAACTTTTTAGGCGGTCATGGGACAAATGCTGCAGATCGACATCGGTGACAATGGCGCGTGTCTCGAAGGAGAAGCGCTCCGTTTCACCGAGAAGGACACCATTTTCAGCCACGATGCCATGACCCGAATAGACCACGTCCGTGGTCGATTCACCCGCACCTGCTCCGGCATAGACATACGCCGCCAGGCAGCGTGCTGCCTGCTGCGCGACTAGATGGCGGCGGTAGGGAGCCTTGCCGAGAACTTCGGTGCTGGCAGATGGATTGGCCAGCAGCGTGGCTCCAGCGAGCGCGAGATGACCCGATGGCGGAATCACCGTCCACAAGTCCTCGCAGATCTCCACGCCGAGCACGAAGCCCGGCACATCCAGCACCTCAAACAGCAGTTTCGTGCCGATGGCCACCTCCTCGTCATTCAAGCGCAGCGTGGAAACGTTCAGCGTGTGCGCAGGCGAAAACCAGCGGCGCTCGTAGAACTCCGCCGAGTTGGGCAGGAAGGATTTCGGCACCAGTCCGAGGAGTCGGCCTTTGGCCAGCACTGCCGCCATGTTATAAAGGCGGTCCTGGACACGGAGTGGCAGTCCTACTACCAGCACGCAGGGCAGGTCCAGCGTGGCGTGAACCAGTTCAGCGAGGCCCTTCACGCTCGCATCCAGCAGCGCGGTGGTATGAAACAGATCCGCGCAGGAGTAGCCGGTGAGGCTCAGTTCCGGAAACACCGCCAAGCGGCAGCCGCGCTGCGCTAGCGTGCGTGCTTCACGGGCGAGGATCGCGACGTTCTTTGATACATCTCCCAGCACCAGCTCCGGGGACACTGCGGCGACACGCACAAAGCCAAGACGTTCGCGGGTGGAGGTCGGGGTAGGGGATGCTTGCGGCATGGGGGAACCTAGCACGGAGGGTTTGGGGTGCGCCACCATTTGTGCAAGCTCAGGCGCTACTGTTTGGCGCAGTAAGAAACGAGCAGTGCGATCATCTCGGGGTTGAATTCGGCAGACTGCAAAGGGGTTCCATTGCCATAGCAGGCTTCGGCATTGGCATCAGCTCCTTGTTGAAGCAAAAATTTGGCCACTTCATGGTGTCCGCCGTAGCATGCACTTACCAATGGTTTTGGGCCGCCGCTGCCGTTGACGTCTGCACCGTGCTGGACCAGCAGTTTCACGATTTCTAAATGTCCTGCTCTTGCTGCAGTACAGAGCGGGGGGATGTACTCCGGGTCTGGAAGCTTCGCATTGCAGACCAGAAGGCAGATTTGCGCCACCCTGGCGTCACCTCTGGAGGCTGCATCTTTAAGAAGTGAATCGGCTCCACTCTTTGCGAGGAGGATCAAACAGGATACAGCCGCGCCCACCACGCACAACCATGCCAGAAGTTTGAGGCCGCGCTTGATTTTCATGACGATGAAACTGGGGCGTCGCTCGATACCACTCGCGCCTTCAGCTCCGGCGTGGGCATCATGCAGGACTCGTCTTTGCCGAACTCTTGCCCTGAGGATCTCGCTTCATGATGAAGCGCACGCTGGCATCGCAGAGATGACAGATGCCATCAAACAGAAGCAGATGGTCGCGGTTGGGATCGTAGTGGGGCACGGCTAATCGAGCTTACGACTGTCCGGAGCGGTTGGCACTGACGAAAACCAGAAGAGGTAGGCGAAGATGAGCAGGGTGCCGAAGCCAAGGGTGAAACCCCAGATGTGCGTGTGCGCCAGGGGATGAAGGATGTAAGAGGCGATGCGGCTGAGCAGAGAAACGGGCCGGTGCACAAGGTCCCAGCTGTTCCAGCGGTCAAAGCGTCCGAGGTAGATGCCGAAGCCGCTCAGGGCGAGTGAGCCGACGCTGACGCACCATGCCGTGGCATGGGAATATTTTCGCGCAAACCAAAGCTGAACGATGTGAAGGGACTGAAAGCCGAACCAGAGCGCGACGAAGGCAAAGGAGAGCAGCATGAGGAGATCGAGCCACTTGGGGACGTGGGCACTGTGCTCGTTGAGATGCATCAGATCGGTGAGGACGTAGGGTGCATTGGGAAAGAACAGCAGCCACACGGCCAGCAGCGGCACTGCCAGCACGAGGCGATTGATCTGGCGCAGGCCGAGGCTGAGGCCGAGCGGGATGGCAGCGAGAAAGAGATTCCACAGCATGAAGGCGTAGTAGTGATGCCCGGCAAGGTGGATGCGCAGGTTCAGCACGATGCAGCACCACAGGCAGGCGAGGAGGTTCAGCAGAAAGACGCGAGGAGGCATAAAAGTCATGAAAGCTCGGGCGTCTTCCTGACAGCGGCAAGCAGTCGATGGCTGTGTGGAGACTAATTCACTCTGCCTACACGCAAATTTCACCGAAGGTGGTCAGCGTGTGCTGAAGGCACGATCCAGGAATGCGATAATGCGGTCGTTCTGATTGAATCCGCCGATAAAGCTGTGTCCGGCACCGGGAACGATGAGCAGTTCGGTGCTGACACCGGCTTTTTGCAGGGCTTCATGGAGTTTCTGACTGTGTGCAGGCGGCACAAGGGTGTCGCGATCGCCATGGCAGAGGAAGAAGGGCGGATCGGTCTTGTCGATGTAGGTGATGGGATTGGCTTGTTGGACTTCTTTGCGTCGAATTTGGATTGGGCCGCCGATGAGGCGTGAGAGGGTGTCACCGGGTCGTGATGCGCCGTAGAGGCTGAGGTCGCTGGGGCCGTAGAAATCGACCACCGCCTGCACAGCGCTGGATTGATTGAGGTGCGGGCCTTTCTCGAAGGCTTCTTCGCCACTGCTGGTGCCGAGCAATGCGGCCAAGTGCCCGCCTGCAGAGGCGCCGACGACGGCAAAGCGCTTTTCATCGAGGTGAAACTTGGCGGCGTTGGCCCGCAGCCAGCGCACGGCCGCTTTTACATCCTGGATTTGAGCCGGAAAGGCGTCCTGCGTCGTGAGACGATAATTGAGACTGGCGAGCGAGTACTTTTTGGACCACAGCAGTCCGATTACAGACGGGTTTTCCTTGTTTCCCATCTCCCAGCCGCCGCCGTGAATCCAAATGATGAGCGGATGCTTCTGCCCGTCCGCCAGTTCGTAAACATCAAGGCGATGCCGCGGATCGCGGTCTTCGATGTAGGCTTGCTCGCGATGCAGAGTGATGCCCGAAGGAAGCTGCTGGGCCTGGAGTGCGATTTGGGCCGCGAGGAGAGTCAATGTGATGAGCAGAAGGTGGGTTATCTGTTTCATGGGGACGATTTACGCCGCACGGCGCTTGGTGGATTTCGCCGCCTTGAGCTGGCCACATCCCGCCGCCACATCGATGCCGCGACGCTGGCGGATGGTGCAGGGGAATCCGGCTTCCTGAAGGATGCGGTGGAAGATGTCGGCTGAGTTGTCGCTGCTTTCGGTGCCGGCGTAGCCGTCGGTATGATTGAGCGGGATGAGATTGATGTGGGCGTCCAGGCCGTGAAGCAGTTCGGCGATGCGCCTGGCGTGCTCGTGCGTATCGTTGACCCCTTCGATCAAGGTCCAGGCGAAGAAGATGCGGCGGCCAGTTTGCGCATTGTAGCTGCGGCAGGCGGCGATGAGATCGGCCAGCGGCCAGCGCTGGTTGGCGGGGATCAGTTTGGCTCGTTCCTCCTCCGTGGCGGCATGCAGACTGACGGCGAGATTGTAGGGACGGTTTTCCGCCGCCATGCGCAGGATGCCGGGCACCACGCCGACGGTGGAAACGCTGATCTTGCTGGGACCGATGTTCAGGCCCCGCGTGTCACAGATGATGTCTAGGGCGGTCATCACGGCATCGTAGTTGTGTAGGGGTTCGCCCATGCCCATGAAGACGAGATTGCGCAGGCCTTTCTTCTCTCCTTTGGCGCGCACGGCGCGCTGCGCATGGAGCACCTGGGCCACGATTTCACCGGGGCGCAGATGGCGCACAAAACCCATCTGGCCGGTGGCGCAGAAGACACAGCCCATGGCGCAGCCTGCCTGGGTGCTGACGCAGGCGGTATGGCGGCCGGGGTAGCCCATGATGACGGTCTCGATCTCCTGCGCATCGGCCATGCGGAGAAGAAATTTGTGCGTCAAGCCATCGCTGCTGGGCGTGTCCAAAGAGGCGGGTGGCACGTCGAGCGTCCACGAGCCGTCGCTGAGCACCTGGGTGAGCCATTTGCGCAGGGGAGGCAGGAGATCCTCACGGGCGAGGGGATCCGCCATCGCCTTGAAGTGGAGAGTGTTCCAAAGCGTGCCTGCATGCGCCGGACGCAGACCTGCGGCCACGATCACCTCACGGAGCTGGTCAAAGGTCAGGTCATGGAATGATTGTGGCATCAGGTCAGGTAAGGGTTTTCGCGTTTCTCGCGGCCGATGGTGGTGTCATCACCGTGGCCGGGGTAGACGCGGGTGGCATCGGGCAGGACGAAGAGCTTCTTAATGATGCCGCTGAGCAGCAGCGATCCGGAGCCATTGGGGAAATCGGTGCGCCCGACGCTGTCCAGAAAGAGCACGTCGCCGCCGAAGAGCAGGTCTTGCGATGGGAGGTTGAAACAGAGGCTGTCCGGAGAATGACCGGGCACGTGGTAGAGATTCCAAGTCTCGCCGAGGACTTCGATCTGGCTTTGCCCTTCGAGCACCTCATCCACCGCAAATGGGGGGACTGAGAAGGGGCTGCCCGTCACGGCGCCGTAGAGAATCTCCAGCGTCAGCTCGCGTGAGTAAGGGGCAAAGGAGTAAACCTTGCAGCCGTGCTCCGCTTTCACAGCGGCGGCATCCAGCACGTGATCAAAGTGCTGGTGCGTGAGGAAGAGGACATCCACCTTCACTTTTTGCTGCTTAAGCCATGCGCTTATTCCATCTGGTGCATCCACAAGAATAGTCCCGCCGGGCAGGGTGAGCAGGTGGCCGTTGGTGGAGGCGATGCCCCCGGTGTAGGTGATGATTTCAGACATGGAGATGGCGAAAGACGGGAAAGAGGTGGACATTTCAACCCAGAAAAGGCAAAATCTGAACGCAAAACGCACCGCGAGGTTCGTTATAGATCTGGACGACCCCCACCATGACTCGCTTTTTACTCACCCCCGTCGCTGCTGCGGCTACTGCCCTCGCGCTTCTCATTCCCTCGGCGCAAGCGGAGACCAATTTTGGCCAGGTGGCCATGCATGTGGCCTACATGCTGCAAAATCACCATTACTCGAAGCAGGACTTTGACGACAAGGTGTCCGGCGAGATGCTTCACAACTACCTGAACATGCTCGACTTCGAGCACATCTTCTTCACCGAGCAGGATGTCGCGAGCTTCAAGGACAAGTATGAGACCACGCTGGATGACCATGTGCTGATGCGCAACATCAGCCCTGCCATCGAGATCTACGACATTTACAAGGAGCGCGTGAAGGAGCGCGTGGACTTCCTCAAGAAGGCGCTGGAGACCAACAAGTTCACCTTTGACTCGAAGCGGACCATTGAGATCAAGCGCGACAAGGCACCATGGCCAAAGGACAAGGCCGCCCAGGACAAGCTGTGGCTCGACATCATCGAGGACAACCTGCTGGCCGAGCGCATCGCCGATGAAACGCGTGAGCGTGATGAAAAGAAAAAGGCTGACAAGGCCGCCGCCAAGAAAGCCGCTACAACGGAAGCCAAGACCGAAGCTGCGCCTGAAGCCGGCAAAGTGACCCCTCCCGAGAAGCCTGCCGCTGATGCTCCCAAAGTCGCCGCCAAGAAGGAAAAGGACGACAAGGACCTGACTCCGAAGGAGCGCGTGCTCAAGGATTACACCCGTCTGCTTGAGAGCATCGACGAGAACGACACCAAGGACGTGGTGAACTTCTTCCTCTCCAGTCTGGCCACCGCTTATGACCCGCACACCGAGTACATGAGCACGGATGAGAGCGACAATTTCAAGATCCACATGCAGCACAAGCTCGTCGGCATCGGCGCGCTGCTTGGCCAGAAGGATGACGGTGCTGAAATTCAAGGCATCGTCGTTGGTGGTCCGGCTGACAAGCAGGGCCAGCTCAAGCTGAATGA
>JAPLUN010000680.1 GCA_026397715.1 Verrucomicrobiota bacterium | reverse complement strand
AACGGCGTGGCCGGGCGCGACATCATCTTCAACGGGCCGCATAAAACACGCGCCGGCCTCGAGCTCGCCATCAGCGAAGGTGCCATGATTCAGGTTGATAACTGGGATGAGCTCCTGCTGCTCGACACCATCGCGAAGGAGCAAAATCGCAGCGTCGACATCGCAATCCGTTGCTGGCTTGACGCCGGTATCCAGCCCGTGTGGAGCAAGTTTGGCTTTGGTGTCGAGCATGGCGAAGCCTGGCGCGCGATCCGGCGCATCGCGGAAAGCATAGGCCGCCTTCGTTTGCAGGGCCTGCACACGCACATCGGCACCTACATCCTCGAACCCAACGCCTACAAGGTCGCTGCGGAGAAGCTCATCACGCTCATGGAGCGCTGCCGTGAGAGCTACGGCTGGTCCTTGCGCTACCTGAACCTCGGTGGCGGCTTCCCATCGCTCAGCACGCTGCACTACTCCTATCAGCCTGCCGAGCAGGTGGTCCCGCCCATCGAAAAATACGCCGAAGCCATCGCCAGTGCGTTGAACACCCTGCCACGTGATCGCCGCCCGCGTCTCTACTTGGAAAGTGGTCGCGCCCTTGTTGATGAAGCCGGTTACCTCATCAGCAGCATCGTCGCCGTGAAGCAAATCGGCGCCTCAGGCCCGATCACGCTCGCCGGCAAGGCGGCCAAGGCGCCCGCCTACATGCCAGAGTCGAATGGTGCCGCCTACGTCATTGATGCCGGCATCAACATTCTCTACAGCGGCAACTGGTATCGCTTCAATGTGAAACCCGCCAAGGCTCAGCGTGAGAGCGCCCAGCAGCCCGTCAAACTCTACGGCTGCCTGTGCATGAACATCGACGTCATTCGCGAGCAGGTCTCCCTGCCGGCGATGACCACGGGCGATCATCTCGTCATGCATCCCGTGGGTGCCTACAACATCACGCAGAGCATGCAGTTCATCACCTATCGCCCGGCGGTGGTCATGATCGGCCTGGATGGCCGCGTCGATGTCATCCGCGAACGCGAAGACCTCGACTACGTGCAGCGCCTTGAACGCGTGCCGGAACGTCTGCTCAACCCATCGCGGTCATGAACTCAGAAGCCCCATCTACCCTCCCTGTGATGGCCATTCTTGACGAGGTCTCATCTCATTCTTCTCTGTGGAAGAGGAGCATGGTGAGAGCGGCAGCCTGCGCCGGATCACTGCGCCTTCATCTTCAAATCTTCACTGCACCGCTGCTCGAAGTCGCACGCGCCGCCAGCTCCATCTTCCTCTGCGGCAGTTGGAAAACGGGTGCGTTGCTGTGTGCCGCCCTTCTGTTCATGCCGCGATACTTTGCATTTGCCGTCAGCGCTTCTCTTCTTGGCAGCGTTATCGCACAGCTCCTGCATATGCCTGCGGCCATGCGCAGGGACGGCACGCTTCTTTACAATGTATTCTTGAGCGCTCTCGCCGTCGCATGGATCACTCGCGGTTCCGCCCTCTCGTTTTCTGCCACCTGGGTCATGCTGGGCGTCGTCACGGTTTACACGCTGCTGCTGTCTGCGGCACTGTGGCATTGGTTTCCGCTGCGCGCCGGCCTGCCGCCGCTCAGCGTCGCATTTGTCGTCGCCTTCGGCACGCTGCTGACATTTTTTCCACACTGGGCGGCTGGTACCACCCTGCTCGATATGGGACTGCCTGATGAGCCCGCGCTGCCGTTCATCGTCACCGCGTTCCTGCGCAGCATGGGCACGATTTTGTTCCTGCCAAACGTGTGGGCCGGTCTCGCTGTGACACTGGCAATCCTTGTCTGGTCTCGCGTCGCCATGATCAATGCCATCGCAGGCTACGCAGGCGGCATCCTCATCGTGAAGCTGCTCGAAGCCTGCGGTCTGCACTGGCTCGGCTGGTTCGCCGGGCACAACTACCTGCTCGCCGGCATGGCGCTTGGCGCGATCTATTTCGTGCCGTCCTGGAGCAGCTTGGCTCTCGCCTTGGTTGCCGGTGCCGTCGCTGCATTGCACGTCGCGGCAGTTCAGCACTTTCTGCGTGGTTCGGGCTGGGAATACCTGCCGCTGCCTTATCTCCTCACCATCTGGAGCATGCTCTGCTGCCTGCGCCTGCGTGAGAAACCGGGTTCACTGCTGCCATCCACTGGCACCTTCGACAATCCTGAAGCCGCCGCTGCTTCATTGGCTCTCGCGAACGCTCGCTTTCCGCATCGCAACGAAACTCATGTGCTGCTCCCCACCGCACGCGAAGTCACCGTGACTCAAGGCTTTGACGACAAGCTCAGCCATCGCGGTGACTGGAAACACGCGCTCGATTTTGAAGTTCATGACGCCGCAGACCACGCCTGCCCTCCCGGCTGGGATGACGATCTGAGCCGCTACTACACGCAGGGCCTCGAAGTGCGCGCTCCTGGCACTGGCGAAATCATCCGCGTCATCGACGGCGTGGCCGACAATGCACCCGGCGGCTGCAACTTTGCCAACAACTGGGGCAACCACCTCATCCTGCGCCTCGATTATGGAGGCATCGTGAAGCTCGCCCACTTCATGAAAAACGGCATCGTCGTGAAAATTGGCCAGCGTGTCGGCGCGGGTGATCTGCTGGGCTACTGCGGTAATTCGGGCCGCAGCCCGGTGCCGCACATCCATCTGCACAATCAAGCCACCAACGAGACCGGCGCGCCTACCACGCCCTTCTGTCTCACGAACTTTTTCACGCGCACCACCGAGGGTGTGCGCTGGAATTTTGCCAGCGTGCCCCAAGTGGGAGACCGCATCGCCCCGGCGTCAGTCTCCACCACTGTGCTGGGAACGCTGGCCCATTTGGCCCCTGGCGTGGCCACGTATCGAGTTTGCACGGATGGATCTGTTTCATACGAAACGATCACCACCACGCTCGATGAATCCGGCCGCTACCTTTTCCGCAGCGGCAAAGAATCACTCACGGCGGTGCTTGGTTTGCACGCCCTGCAGATCACGCAGAGCAGCCTCAGCGGTCATTCGCAGCTCCTGCGCTTCCTTTCGTTCGCCATGCCCACCGTGCCATTCGCTTATCAAAGCGGCATGATCTGGGAGGATAGTGTCGCTTTGCAGTCAAAGCAGCACGGCCGGGCATTGGCGGGCGTTTTCGCGCCTTATGTGGGCTTTCCCACCCAGCGCGTCATCACCCGCCACACTCTGCATCCTACCACTCAGCGCCTTCACCTCGCCACTGCCATCGCCAATACCACGGGTGATCTCCCACGTGAGATCGAATTCACCCTCGAACCCATGCGCGGTCTTTCCCAGCTCACCGCGCATTTCAAAACTCACGACAGCACCTTCACGCAAACCAGCTTCACTCCCACCCTGCCCAACGGCGACGCGGAATAAACCACTCTCCTCTCAACCATGAAAACACACCTCCTCATCCTTGCCTTCGCCTGCGTCACTGCTGCGAACGCCGCCGACAAGCTCCCCGCCATCGCCGAAGCCTGGCAGAAATCTCTCACCGAGGAATCCAACAATGATTATGCCGCTGCTATCGAAAGCGTCCTCGCCTTCAAAAACGCCGGTGGTGAAACCTATCTGGCGGCGGTGCGCGCCGGCTGGCTTTCCTATCTCAACAAGGACTACACCAAGGCCGTCCAGTATTACACCACCGCCGCCAAACAGGAACCACGCGCCCTCACCCCTCATCTCGGCATGATGAGCGTGTATCAGGCACTGAACAAACCCGAGGATGTTCTCCGCGCAGCACGTGAAGTCCTGAAAATCGACCAGTTCCATCGGCCGACGCTGCTCATCGCCGGAGAGATTCTCTTCAATCAGCAGGACTACCGCAAAGCAGAAGTCTACTTTGAGCGCGCTTACAAGCTGCAGCCCGAAGACCCCATTGGCATGAGCTGGTTTGGTTGGTCGCAGATCAATCAGGGCCAGGTCCGCCTTGCGGCACCCTTGTTTGAAAAGCTCATGCAGATCAATCCGGATGGCTACATGGTGCATGACGGATTTGCCATCACGCGTTCAGGACCGCCAGGGCCTCCTCCCGGCCAGCGTTGATGGAGGAGAATGGCATGCACACGCCCTCCCAGATTCGCACCCGCGGTCGGCATCTCCATGCCGCGCTTGATCAAGTGATCGAACAACGCGGCTGGAGCACGCCGAAGCGCCGGGCGCACCAGTGGCGCACGCTGCGCTCCCTCGTGCAGCATGCCCACGCACACATCCCCCTCTACCAGCGGCTGTTTGCAGAGGCAGGTTTCACCCCGGCGATGCTCGATGACTGGGATGATCTGTCCAAGCTCCCCATTCTCACCAAGCCCGACCTGCGCACTGCCACTCGTTCGGATTTGATCGCCCCGGACAACCAGAGTGACATCCGCTGGCTGGCCTCCTCCGGCTCCACCGGGATCCCCGCATGCATGGCACGCACGGAGGAGTCGCTGTGGCACTACATGGCCTGCAACACGGCCTTGTACTATGACTGGTGCCACGGCAGGCCGCTCAACAATGGCCTCTATCTGGTCGATATGTCCAGCGACAGCATCGACTTCGCCACCGCCGATCTCCTGCGCACCACCGTGCCGGACTCGCGCATCCTCTCTGCTCAGGATCCCGTGGCCAAACTCACGCGCGAATTCTTGGGCATCGCGCCGGAATTCATTTCCTCCTACCCATCCACGCTCCGCAGCATCGCACTTGATCTGCGTGCGCAGAACCGTGTCGTTAGGAAAACACGTCTCATCCATCTCACCTCCGAAATGTTGGATGCGCACACGCGGCATCTTCTGGGCCAGATCTTCCCGAACGCACGCCTCATCGAGACCTACACCAGCACCGAAGGGGGGCTCGTCGCCTGGCAGTGCGTGCACGGTTCGCGCTGGCACATCGCCGAGACCAATGTCCTCTGTGAAATCGTCGATGAGCACGGACTCCCCACCACCGGCCTCGGCCACATCGTCATCACCGATCTCACCAACACTGCCACTCCGATCCTGCGCTATCGCGGGCTCGGTGATCTGGCTCGCTGGGAGCCGGAACCCTGCCCGTGTGGCAGCACGGCGCGCAGCATCCGCCACTTGGAAGGCCGCAGTGCCGCCATGCTCCACTCACATGCAGGCACCTTGATTTCGCCCTATGTCGTCATCAATGCCATTGAGGATGTGCCCGGCCTGGCTCAGTATCAGATCGTACAAAAACAGCCCGGCATGCTCGAAGTCCGTGTTGTGGCGGACGCAGATGCCTCGCGCAATCGCGTCGAAAAGGGCGTGAAGAATACGCTTGAAGCCGCTTTGGCCGGTGCCGCTGATTTGCAAATCACCTTCGTCTCCAAGATTGCCGCGCCTCCAGGATCGCATAAAGTGCCGCTAGTGATTTCAGAACTTCCCCTCGCCGCATGAAACGCCTGCTCGATCACACCCTGCGTGGTTACGGGCAGATGCTCGTGGCGAACAGCCGCGTCACCGGTGTGTGCGTGCTCATGGGCTTGTTGATACTTTCCGTCGAAGCTGCTCTGATGAGCCTGGGCGGCGCGCTGCTCATCTCCGCACTTGCGCAGTGGCGTGCGCAGGATGACACCGTGCTCAAAACCGGGCTCTTCAGCGTGAATGGCGCGTTGCTCGGTGCCTTGTGGTATCTTTTTCCGCAGGTGCCGCTGTGGACGCAGGCGCTTGCCACGGCGCTTGGCTGTGCAGCCATGGCTTATTTCTTCGTGCCCGTCGCCGAGCGCATGCACGAGAAAAAGTCGCCCTATGTCCTCTTCAGCCTGCCCTACGTCATTGCAGCGTGGGCTGCGCTGACCGCACTGATTTTCTTTGGCGTGCATGATGCCGAACTCACGCGCGGCTGGCGCGCGCTGCTCACCAACCGCTTTGAAAAAGCCGAGAAACATTTTCTCAACACCGAAGTCAGCACCGACATGGCGGAGGCCTATCGCTGTGCGGGTCTTGGCTGGAGTTTGTACCGTCGCGGAGACCAGACCGGAGCACAGACCGCTTTCTCTCGCGTGCTTTCTCTCAAGATCGGAGTTCCAGATGCCTATGATGGTCTTGGCTGGAGTCGCCTCCGCCAGGGACGCTATGAAGATGCGGCGCTGGCGTTTCGGCGTGCCGTCGCACTGGATTCCTTTTTCGCCGACTCCTGGGACGGCCTCGGCTGGTGTGCCCTTCAGGCCGGTAAACCAGATGAAGCCCGCCACCATTTCACCACGGCGGCATTGTGTGCCCCTCTGTTTGCCGACGCCTACACCGGATTTGCTGCAACCCTGTCTGGAGGCACGGCTCAGGAGTACGCGAAGTCATGGGGAGGATTTCTCAGCAGTCATCTCAGCCTGACCGCGCAGTTCACCTCGACCCGTGTGCTGCTCTGCTGGGTCTGGTTCTTCATCGGCATTCTCTGGCATTCACGCACCAGCGCTCTCGTAGCTTTGACTGCGGTCCTCGTATGCATGGCGGGTTCTGCATGGAAGCCGGTCTTTGGGGATCCCGCCTTCGCCATGAATGTCATCGTCCTCGCCCTGGCTCTCGGCGGCCATTACCTGCGGCTGAATGTGAAGACCGTCGCGTGGATGCTCTTCGTCACGCTGGCCATGGCCCTGCTCTGGGAACCGCTCTCAGAAGCCCTGCTGCGCCTGGCGCTGCTGCCGCTGTGCCTGCCATTCAATTTGGCCCTTCTCGGCAGCATCGCTTTCTTTGGCTGGCTGCATCGCCGGGGGCTGTGCGATGAGCGCATCCCCATTGATTGGGCTTCCAGTACACCTGCTCAGATCCGCGTTTTCACCGCTCAAAAAGAAATCGCCGACGGCTGCTGGGACAAGCTCAAAAAAGCGGATCCCGAACAACCTCAGCCGCTGACCGAACGCTCACTTCAGCTTCCGGCCAAAGTGAACCTCAAAGTAAACCCCGAGTGAATTCGCCAGCGCTCTGGCAAAGCGGCGCTGAGTTTCCGGAGTCTCACGCACATTGGTCCAAGGGCACTCCACCTGGATGGCGCTCACCGTGCCGCCACTGCGTGAACCATGCGCAGCCACGTCATATACCCCGCTGAAGTAACCCGCCATGAAGGTCGGATTCGCTTTGGAAGGACTGGGCAGGCAGCGAAAGCCGTTGAACTCCAGCAAACCGCCCAAACTCTGCGGTCCACGCAACAATTCGGCAAAGCTCTGCGGCGAGCGCTTGTCCAGATCACGGATGCTGGTGGAGGCGATCAACGCCGCATCCCCGTTCAGTTCCGCGTCGGAGTGCTTGAGGATATCTCCTTTCACAAGATAACCCAGTTCGACACGCTGATCCAGATGGCGGTGCCCGTGTATGTCCAGCAGCAGGCCCACGCCGCTCTTTTTCATCACCATATCACAGGCCTTTTGCGCGCTGTCATGAAAGCGGTGCCAGGCGGCGATCGCGGTTGGATCACCCTGCGCGGCTTCTTCGAGCTCGCGGTTCGGATCCATTTTCGTGCGGCTCAAACGGGAGATGATCGCGTGCGGTTTGCTGCCGTAGCGCGTCTCCAGTTCTTGAATGATCATTTCGGCCAGCGGTATCGTGTTGGAATCAATGCCGGTGACACCGTAGCGCCGCGCCAGCACGTTGTCCGGCTTCAAGGTCCCGCCATGAGGCACGGTAAGAATGATGGGCAGCGTCCCGGAGCGCACCTCGATGTATGTTTCGAGCTCCGTAGTTTGTGCCTGCAATGCGGCGGCGAAAACAAATAGAAAAAACGGGATGCGCATGATCAATCCCAGTGAAAGACAGTTCCTTGCTGCATGCCACGTTTTTTCTCGCTCATGATTCACCGCATTCTACTCCCGCTCTTGGTTCTCGCCTCCGCCTCTCATGCCGGCAACTGGCCCGAATGGCGTGGCCCTTCGGCCCAAGGTCATGCCACTGCCTCCGGCCTGCCGGAAACTTGGAGCGAGACGAGCAACATCGCCTGGAAGACAGAGCTTCCGGGCCGGGGCCATTCAACACCCGTCATGTGGGGCGATCAGATCTGGCTTACCACCGCCCTCGAAAAAGCAGCCACTCCCGAGGAGGCCAAACGCCGTCTCGAATCCAACACCGGCGACCAGCCCCTCACCGTGCTGGGTTCCGTCAGCCTGCATGCCCTCTGTGTGGATCGCACCAGCGGCAAAGTCCTCCATGACATCGAGCTGCTCAACGTGAAAGACCCGCAGTGGGCGCATCAGCTCAACAGCTATGCCTCACCCTCACCCGTGCTGGCAGAGGGTCGTCTTTACGCACACTTCGGTTCCTTTGGCACCGTCGCCCTAGACACAAAAACCTTGAAGGTGCTGTGGAAAAACGAGGAACTCCACGTCATGCACGAAAACGGCCCCGGCTCCACCGCCGTCTTGTACGGCGATCAATTGATCGCGCACTTCGACGGCAGCGATCAGCAGTTCATTGCCGGATTCGACACAAATTCCGGCAAAGTCTCCTGGAAAACACCCCGCAGTGGCGACATGGATCCCCGCCCCCAGCAGCGCAAAGCCTACGGCACGCCGCTGGTCGTGACGATCAACGGCCAGCCCCAAGTCGTCAGCTCCGCCGCCAACAACGTCTATGGCTATGATCCCGTCACGGGCCAGGAGCTCTGGAAGATCCACTACGGCGAACTCGGCTTCTCCATGTCCACCGTGCCCGTGGCCGACGATCAGCAGATCTATTTCAGCACCGCCTTCGGCAAATCGACGGTCATCGCTCTCAAATACGCCGGTTTAAAAACGTCCGAAGTCGCCTGGCGCAACAACAAGAACGCTCCCAAGATGTGCTCACCCGTGCTGCACAACGGCCTTCTCTTCTACGTCGATGACGGTGGCATCGTCAGCTGCGTGGACACGAAAACCGGCGAGGCCTTTTTCCGCGAGCGCATCGGCGGCAAATTCAGCGCCTCGCCGATCTTTGCGGATGGCAAACTCTACTTCTGCAGCCGCGAGGGTGTCGTTACAATCATCAACGCGGCGAAGGAATTCAAAATCCTCGCGCAGAACACCCTCGATGGTCCGATCATGGCCAGCCCCATCGCAGATGGCAGCGCCTTGTTCATTCGCACGGACAAGGCGCTCTATAAGATCGGGAAGTAAGCCACTGCATCGTGGGGCTTGCGCTGTCGCTGGTGATGAATAAGTTTTAGTATGCCAACGATTGCCGAAATTGAAGACTCGATCCGTGCGCTGCCGGCATCCGGTTTCAGAGAACTGTTCGACTGGATGAATGAACGCCAGTTGGAGGTGCTGGAGGAAGACGGATATGAGTCTCCAGAACTCGAAGCTGCCATGCTCAAGGCATTGGACAGTCCACGATATCCGCTGGATGAGGCATTTTTGGATTCAATTCGCAAAGGCAGGCCTTCGAGCAAAGCCGCCATGGAATCTGCGTCATGCCAAGTCTGACGATTCAGCGCACAGAAGAAGCGTCACTTGATATACGACTTCAGTCGGATTGGTATGACGTGCATGCCGGTGCAGACATCTCCGAAAGGTACCTGATGTCTTTGGTTGAAACTCTCAATGACCTGGCCGTTCAGCCTGACCTTGGCCGCGTCCGTAAATTCCGAAATCGACGTCTTGCGGGGCTGCGGTCCTTTCAGATTCAAGGCTCATTTCACAAGCACCTCATTTTCTACCGCATCGAGGACGACACGCTGGTCGTCTTTCGCGTGCTGCAAGGCATGCGGGACCTGCCCCGGCGACTGCTGGAACCGCCGGGGTCGGAGTGAGACAGGCTATTTCAGCGCCTTACGCAGCACCGGCTCGAAAATCTCCGCCTGACGCAGGAAGCCGAGGTCGGTGCCGTGGGAGGCATCGTTGGAGCCTTCGGCATCGGTGCCATAGAGCGCATCACCGCCAATGTAGTGGAGGTTGACTACTTTCTCCTTATTGAGTTGCTCGTAGGCGGCCTTCAGGGCGGCGTGGTTGTCATCATGGTATTTGGCCTTGGCAGGCATGATCCACGAGTTCGTGTTGCGGCGGTCTTCGACCAGAACGATCGGCGTGTTTGCGTGCTTGGAGCGCAGTTGCTTCACCAGCGGCACGCATTTGGCCGTGACATCAGCAGGCCCCATGTTGGGCAGGCAGTCGATGACGATGACGGCAGGATCGAGTTCATTGATGAGATCGCCTACGGCCGCATCCATTTTGCCATTGCCTGAGAATCCAATGTTGATCACAGGACGGTCCAGGTGGCGGCCCAGGATGGCGGTGTGTACCATGCCGGGGCGGGAGGCATTCGCGCCATGCGTTATGGAGGTGCCATAGAAAACGATGGGCTTTTCACGCGGGGCCAGCCCTTCAAACTTGGCATCCGCAGGCACGCCAATCTCCAGTTTCTCAATTCCGTTGTAGAGCGGCAGGTAGGCGGCGAATTCATGTTCGCCAGGTGCCAGGCCGCCGATCATCACAGCTTCGACATGCTGTTTGTCAGGTTTCGGGCAGGCCACCCAGCGCCATTTGCCCTCGGCATCACGCGCATAGAGATCGAGTCCGCTAACGCCCGTGGCGGGCATGGCAGGCATGGCCAGATTCGCTTTGAGAAGATCGTAGCGGCAGTAAATCGTGTTCGCATTCGTCTTGAAGCGCACCATCATTCCCGCGCTGTCGCGGCTGAGACTCCACACGGCAGATGTGACGGTTTTTTCAGCCTTCGCCGGGAGACGGTCAAACCAGCGCAGCCGCTCCTGATCTCCCCAGCCGCGTCCTTCGACACCCCAGCTCGTTACATCATGCCACTGCGCATCTGCAGGAATGGTCGGGGCTTTGGCTTTGGCAGCAGGGGCAGGGGCGGGGGCGGGCGCTTTGGGGGCGGCGGTTTGAGCTGGCAGCGAGGTGCTGACTAATAGAGCGAGGAGGATGGCTGGTTTCATGAGGCGCATCAGTACGTCGTGCGGCGGCTCGTTCTCACGTCAATCGCGAGACACAGCGGGAACCAACAAATGCAAAATCCTCAGGCGTTTCAGCCGCGCACTTTGGCGAGGGCTTTTTTGGTGGCCTCGTAGGCTGTCTTTTCCCAGGTCGGGAGTGATGCACGGGCAGTGGGGTTCTTCAGCGGAGGCACCGGTCCCGGTGCCATCGCGAGACTGCTGGCGATGGCCTTGCCGCTGCGCGCATGGGTCAGGAAACCAACGCTGACACTCTGCTGCTTGAAGTCAGGGGTGGCCCAGACGCGGATGACG
>JAPLUN010000620.1 GCA_026397715.1 Verrucomicrobiota bacterium | reverse complement strand
GTGGCGGATGCGGGCAGCATCATCGCCGCTGCTTTGTTGGATGCGCCGTGCGAGTTGTTTTGACTGCTCGATGATGAAGGGGCTGTTCATCACATAGAGTTTCTGCGTGGGCGTGGTGCTGTTGCTGCGGCGCGCGGCATGGACGTTGGCATCCGGGTAGTCGAAGAGCATGAGCGTCTTGTTCAGCTCACGGCGGCTGACTTGAGAGTAGATCGTGCGCTTGTGATGCTCGGCTGCGTCAAGATTCTGCGACTTGCCACCCTCGGGTGTGAGCGTGCCCGCAGTGGCCATGATGGCATCGCGCCAGGACTCGATGCCGAGCTGGCGGCGGTTCATGCGCCAGAGGTGATCGTTCGCTTCATCGAGCTGTGCATTCGCCGCGCTGCCGCTGCTGCTCTGCCGGTAGGTGGCGGACAAAACGAGCTCGCGTATGAGGCGCTTTACGGACCAGCCGTTCTGCATGAAACGCAGCGCGAGATCATCGAGCAGTTCGGGATGCGTGGGCTTGTCTCCGGTGGTGCCAAAGTTGCTCGGGGTGCGCACCAGCGGCCTGCCGAAGAGCAGATCCCAGACGCGGTTCACCATCACGCGGGCGGTGAGTGTGTTGGTGGGATCGGTGATCTGCCGGGCCAACTCGGCGCGGCCACTGCCTTGCTGAAACTTCACCGGCTCATCCTTGCTGAGCACCTGCAGCCAGCCACGCGGGACATTGGGGCCGGGCGTCTTCACATCGCCGCGATCATACACCGGCAGGTCATGCGGATTCACATCGCGCACGATATGCACCGTGCCGGGGTCCATTTTGTCGGCCAGAGTTTTGCCATCCTCATCCTTGCCGTCGGGGCGCAGGTTCACCATCTGCATGGAGGCAAAGACGCCGGCCATCGCATAATAATCACGCGCGGTGATGGGGTCGAACTTGTGATCGTGGCAGCGCGCGCAGGCCACGGTGAGGCCGAGGAAGGTCTGCGACACGGTGTCCACCTGCTCTGACCATTCCTCCGCCTGCACATCGAGCTGGCCGCGTGCATACAGCTTGTGCCCGAGGCCGAGAAAGCCGAGCGCGGCGAGATCCGCTTTGTTTTGCGGCTCCATCAAATCCACCGCGAGCTGCTTCTGCACGAAGGCATCGTAGGGCAGGTCCGCATTGAAGGCGGCGATAACCCAGTCGCGGTAGCGCCAGGCATTTGGATAGGCGAAGGAGGAATTGTTGCCCACCTGATGCGCCTGATCTTCGGCATAGCGTGCGAGGTTCAGCCACATGGCGGCCATGCGCTCGCCAAAGGCGCGGCGGCTTAGCAGACCATCCACGAGACGGGCATAGGCATCCGGGCGCGTGTCAGTCACAAAGGCCTGCACTTCCTCCGGCGTGGGCGGCAGGCCGGTGAGGTCAAAGGTGGCGCGGCGGATCAAGGTGCGCGCATCGGCCTCGCGTGTGGGCGTGAGGTCTGCGGCCTCCATGCTGGCGAGGATGAAGCGATCCACGCGCTCGCGCGGCCAGGTGGCATCCTTCACCTGCGGCAGGGGCTGCTTCTTCGGCGGCACAAAGGACCAATGCTGGCGCGCCTTGGCCCAGTCAATCGGCGCAGGCTCCGCCGCCTGCGAGACAACGCAGAGCAGCAGCAAGGTGGCGGTGATTTGAAACGGGGCGTTTGGCACCCGGATATTACGCAAGCAGGAGCCCTGTTTTACGCTCGATCATCGCAGCTAGGCAATCAGCCCCTTCACCACCTTGGCCGGATTCACTCCCGTGAGGCGGAAGTCGAGGCCCTGGAAGCGGTAGCTGAGCTTGTTGTGATCGAGCCCGAAGAGGTGCAGAATCGTGGCGTGGAAGTCGTGCATGGACACGGGATCGCGCGCCACGTGCCAGGCGAAGTCGTCCGTCTCGCCATAGACCTGGCCGCCTTTGATGCCGCCGCCGGCCATCCACAGGCTGAAGGCATACGGATGATGATCCCGGCCCGTGACCTTCTTGAAGCCTGCGCGGTTTTCTCCGAGAGCGGTGCGGCCAAACTCGCTGCCCCACACGACGAGCGTGGTGTCCAGCAGGCCGCGTTGTTTGAGGTCTTTGAGCAGCGCGGCGATGGGTTGATCAACCATCCCGCAGTTGTGCGCGAGCTGCGGATCGAGGGCGCTGTGGTGATCCCACGAGGCGTGGATGATGTTCACAAAGCGCACGCCGCGCTCCACCATGCGCCGTGCATTCAGGCAATGCCGCGAAAAGGTCTGGTAGTTGCCGATGCCGCCGAGGTTGCTCTTGATCGGCGGCTCGATGCGGTTGACGCCATACGCATCCAGCGTGGCCTGCGATTCACCGCTCAGGTCCACCAGCTCCGGCGCGGAACTTTGCATGCGGAAGGCGAGTTCATAGCTGTTGATTCGCGCGGCGATCTCAGGGTCGCCGATGTGCTTGTGCTGCAGCTTGTTCAAATCATTGAGCGCACGGATGCTGGCGGACTGCATCTCCGGCGTGATGCCGTCTGGATTGCCCAGGTTCAGCACCGGCGAGGCTCCGTTGCGAAACATCACACCACCATAGGATGAAGGCAGGAAGCCGCTCGACCACGTGGAGCTGCCTCCTGGCAAACCGCGCCCCTTGCTCACCATCACCACATACGAGGGCAGCTCCTGCGAAAGATTGCCCAGGCCGTAGGTCACCCATGAGCCGACGCTCGGACGCCCGAGGCGGGATTCGCCGCAGTTAAGCATGAGCTGGCCGGGCAGGTGATTGAACTGCGTGGTGTGCATCGATCGGATCAAGGCGATGTCATCCGCGCAGGTGGCGATTTGCGGCAGCAGATCACTGATCTCCATGCCGCACTGGCCGTGCTTCTTGAACACACGCTTCGTGCCCATCACCGTGGCGCTGTCCTTTTGCAGGAAGGCAAACTTCGCATCTCCCACGATGGAGTCTGGCAGCGGCTGGCCGTCGTACTTGTTCAGCAGCGGCTTCGGATCAAAGAGGTCCATCTGCGAGGGACCGCCTTCGAGGAAGATGAAGATGCAGCGCTCCGCCTTCGGCGCGAAATGCGACACGCGAGTCGAAAGCGGATTCGCCGGAATGCTCGCATCGTCGGCCAGCAGCCCGTCCTGTTTCAGCAGCGAGGCCAGTGCCAGCGTGCCCAGCCCGCAGGAACTCGTTGCGAGAAAATCGCGGCGTGTTTGCGTGAGGTGCTGTTCAAAGGGGGACACGCAGGTTACGCCAGCTCCTTGATCGACTGAAATTCGTTATCGACCAGATAATGCGGGCGACCAGAGAAGTCCGAAACCGTGCTGGTGTGCGGATTGATGCCCAGGTTGTTGTAAAGCGTGGCGAAGATCTCCTGGAAATGCACCGGGCGGTCTGAGGCCTCGCCGCCGAGACGGTCGGTGGCACCGATGACCTGTCCATTCTGCATGCCACCACCGGCAAGCAGCGCGCAGGACACGTTGGGCCAGTGATCGCGCCCGCCTTTGTCATTCACGCGCGGCGTGCGGCCAAACTCACCCCAGGCCAGCACGGTAACATCCTTGTCCATGCCGCGCTCATGCAGATCCTGCACGAGGGCGGAGATCGCCTGATCAAAGTCGGGCAGGTTTTCCTGCGCGTTCTTGAAGTTCTGTCCATGCCAGTCCCAGAAGCTGTAGCTCAGCGTCACCACACGCACACCAGCTTCCACCAGACGACGCGCGAGCAGGAACTGCTCATTGAGTCGCGGTGCGGCATCGCCCTGAATCTTATCGGTGCCTTTGCCATAGCGCTCGCGGACTTTGGGAGACTCTTTGGAAAGATCGAGTGCATCGACCAGCTGCGAGGAAGTCAGAATTCCGTAGGCCTGCTGCCGGAAGACATCGATGCCCGCCATGGTTCCCGAAGCATCCGTCTCGCGGCGGAAGGTGTCGAAGGCGGAGAGCAGTCCGCGCCGGTCGCCCAGACGCTCTAGAGTCACTCCATTGAGCGACATGTCCTCCTTACCCCGCTCCAGCGGCATGAAGGGCGCATGGGCCACTCCAAGGAAACTCGGACGTCCCTGATTGTACGGCGTGTGCTTCATCTGCTGGGAGAGATTCACGTAGCCGGGCACCGTGGGTGCGCCGCCTTTGAGCTTGGACACCACGCTGCCGATTTCCGGCCAGCCGCCCGGAGGCGCATTGTTGCTGAGTCGACCGGTCACACACTGAAAGCTTTCATGCCGGTCCTTCGCGCCGACCACACTGCGAATGAAGGTGAGCTTGTCCGCCATCTTGGCCATGCGCGGCAAATGCTCGCTGATCTGGATGCCCGGGACGTTCGTGCCGATGGCCTTGAACGGACCCCGTACCTCAGACGGCGCATTCATTTTCAGGTCATACATGTCCTGATGCGGGGGACCGCCAGGCAGATAGATAAGAATGAGCGCCTTCTGCGATTTGCCAACTCCCTGCGCCGACTCCGCACACAGCAGTTCTGGAAAGCTCAGGCCTCCGAGACCGAGACCGCCGATACGCAGAAAGGAACGTCGCGAAAGGCCGTCGCAGTAGCGGTTGGCGGGCTGTTTGGAGAAAAGAGTGAGCATGGGGTCTAAACGGCGGCAGGGCTGAAGGTGTTGCGGTGGCGAGGTGAGGAAAGGAGGCTATTCACGATTGATGAACTCATCCAAGTTCATGAGCACTCGCGCGACAGCGACGAGCGTGGCCCCTTCGGTCTGATCGGGCAAGGGAACAAAGGTGCTGGTGCTGCCAAGGACTTCCAAGGTTTTTGCACCGCCTTTTTCCACACGGGCTTTCTGTTCATTGTGAAAGCCGGCAAGGCGCTGCATCTCCTCCGCGCGCGGCGAACGGTTGAGCGTCCATTCAAACAGGTGCCGCAGGCGGCTGGCCGTGTCTTGAGGTGACTTACGCATCGCGCGCAAGGCGAGCGCCTGCGCGGCTTCCACAAAGACGCTGTCGTTCATCATGGCGAGAGCCTGGAGCGGTGTGTTGCTGCGTTCGCGCCTCACGCAGGCGTCTGCGGCATCAGGCGAGTCAAAGGTGGTGAGAGTAGGATACAGCACGCTGCGAAGAGTGATGATGTACAGGCTGCGGCGGTAAATTTCGTCACCAGGACTGGCCTTCCAGTTTGAAGAACGGCCCACATCAAACACGTCCTCCGGTAGCGGCGGACGGAAGCTGGGGCCGCCGATGGTGCGCCTTAACAAGCCGCTGACAGAGAGCGCGGAATCGCGCAAGATTTCAGCATCTAGGCGGATGCGGTTCTGGCGGGCGAGGAGACAGTTCAGCGGATCAAGTTCAACGATGTCTTCACGATGCGCCGAGGACTGGCGGTAGGTGTCACTCATCACAATGAGCTTGATGAGCTGCTTGCGGCTCCAGCCGTTGCGCATGAACTCAGAGGCAAGCCAGTCGAGCAGATCGGGATGCGATGGCGACTCGCCAGCAGTACCGAAGTCATCCGGCGTGCGCACGAAACCAAAGCCGAAGAGCTTGCTCCAGATATGATTCACCGCGACGCGGCTGGTGAGCGGGTGCTGCGGCGAGACAAGCCAGTGTGAGAGATCGAGGCGGCCGGGCTCAGGCTGAACGGGCTTTGCCATCGGCGGCAGCGCGGAAAGGCTGGCGGGAATGACATCAGGGCCGCGGCGGGTGTATTCGCCCGCGAGATGGACATAAGTCTGGCGGCGATCCTTGTCCGCCTCGGCCAGGGCCTGTGCCTTGGTCTTCGCATCATCACGGTCCACGGTGTTGTCGAAGAAGGCGTAAAAGCTGTAGTAGTCGCGGATGGTTATGGGATCGTATTTGTGCGTGTGGCACTGGGCGCAGCCCACGGTGAGCCCCATCCAGACACGACCGGTGGTATTGACGCGATCAACAAGGTTTTGATAGCGCGCCTCCTCCTTGTCCACGCCTGCCTCGGTATTGAGCGCGGCATTGCGATGAAAGCCAGTGGCGGTGATTTGATCCGGCGTCGGTTTTGGCAGCAGGTCACCGGCGATTTGATCAATGGTGAACTGATCAAACGGAAGGTCAGTGTTGAAGGCACGGATGACCCAGTCGCGATACAGGTAGGCGTTGGGGCGAAGGCCATCGCCGAGGAAGCCGTTTGAATCCGCGTAACGCGCCATGTCCAGCCAGTGGCGCGCCCAGCGCTCGCCAAAATTGGGCGAAGCAAGGAGGCGGTTCACGATCTGCTCATATTTTTGATCCGACCAATCGGAAAGAGCAGCGAGATCCGATGGAGATGGCGGCAGGCCGGTGAGATCGAGATAAACGCGGCGAATCAGAGTGGCAGGTGAAGCTGCTGGTGCGGGCTTGAGTCCTTGCGTGCGGAGTCTGGCGGTGATAAAAGCATCAATGGGGTTTTTACCGTCCGACTGCGGCACGGCGGGACGGTTGATCGGTTCAAAGGCCCAGTGATTCTGGTATTCAGCGCCTGCGGCGATCCAACGGCGAATGAGGTCGCGCTCAATTTTGGTAAGCTGCTTCGGCGACGAAGGCGGCGGCATCACGTCAGCGGGATCGGTGTGGGTGATGCGTTTCCACAGCTCGCTCGCCTCCGGTTTTCCGGGGGTAATGGCCGCTTTTACAGCCTCGGCACGCACATCCAGACGCAGATCGGCCTCGCGCTTGTCTTCGTCCGGGCCATGGCAGGCGTAGCATTTCGCAGCGAGGATGGGGCGGATGTCGCGATTGAATTCCACACGCGGTTCTGCAGCGAAAGCGCTGCAGGAGACCATGATGACGAATGGAATGAAGAGACGCATGAGCTAGCTTATCAGCAGTTCATGGAAGGGCAGAGTCTGCGCGATCTTGGTGCCGCCGTCTTCACCGATAACTTTCGCTGTGATCGTAGCAGCGGCCCAGTCAATGCGCAGATGGCCGACGTTGGGCAGATGGTACGTTTGGGGCATGCAGCGGTGCTGGTTCGGCGTGGGGGTGCCGCGCGGATGCTTCTGCGTCATTGAGCTGGTGGTGAAGTCGAACACGCCATTGTGCGAGAACTCGCACCAGTGGCGGTCGCCGCTCAAAATCACCGCAGTCTTACCCTGCAGGAGTTTCAGCAGCCGCTGCTGCTCGTGTGGCAGGTTGGCCCAGCATTCACCACCATGTGCCTGCGGGGCAAACTGAATGCTTGATACGATGAGGCGGATTTCCGCAGGCTGCTGGAGCACCTGAGCCAGCCAGCTCCATTGCTCTGCGCCAAGCATGGTGGCGGCAGTGTCATCCGTGGGCACGTAAGAGCCGCCAAGCATGGCCTTGTCCTTCGGCACCTTTTTAAGCGGACTGCGAAAGTAGCGGGTGTCGAGCATGACCACCTGCACGCGCCTGCCGACAGGGCCGAAGATCTGCGCGTGATACACCCCCTCCTGCTGACGGCGTGGCGATGCGGCGGGTTCGTCGAGCCAGTTCCAGAACTCCACCTGCGCCTCTTTTTTGTGCGGGTAGCTCCCACCACCGTCGTTTTCGCCAAAGTCGTGATCGTCCCAGGTGGCGAGAATGGGCTTGTTTTGCAGGCCTTTGAAAAAGCGGCTGTTTTTGAGCAGCACGTACTTTTCCTGCATCATCGGAATGCCGCCTTTGTCAGCATAGATGTTGTCCCCCATGAAGATGAACAGATCGCGCGGCAGGGTGAGCGTGCGATCAAGCATGGGGTGATCGTGCGTGTCCAGGCAGGAACCGAACACGATGTCCTGCAACGGAAGATCGTCGGCTGCATGGGCAGCGGCCCAACCGATGGCAGGAAGGGTGGAGAGGAAATGACGACGGGTGTTGAGCCTGGGCATCGAGGGAGGTGCTGAGTTCATGGCACAAGCTTCTCCGCCTCTATTTTCGCCTTCGCCAGCACATCAGCCAGCGCAACAGGTTTGCCGCCCTGGCGCAGGCTTTCATCAGCCGCCTCCATGAAGGTGAATATATCGATCGTCTCGGCTTCACTCACCGGCGGCTCTCCCGTGCGGAAGAATTTGCCGATCTGGCGGCACAGCGCCTCATAGCTGATGGTTTTGGCCCCCTGTCGCACGCCTTTGCTGCCATAAACTATGGCACCGAATTCGGACTTCCCCTTCACGATTCCACGATACGTACCAATTCGCCCATCCTTCCACACGCCCGTGACTTGATCGGTGATGGGGCCTTTGCTGCGTGACACGGTTTCACAGCCAGTTCCCATGAGCGCGAAGAGGGATTCAATGCCGTGAATGGCATAGAAAAACAAGTCCGGTGTGCCGCTCTGATAGGAACACGGCCCCCAGGTCGTGACGCCGAGGATGTCGCCAATTTCCTCGTTGCCCTTCAGGGCAAGGAGGTCGGCCCCGAAGCGTGATGACGAACTCGACCAAGTCTTGACGTGGTGCTTCCTCGCGAGCTCAAACAGAGCGATGCTCTCAGGAAGAGTGCCAGCAATGGGTTTGTCGATGTAGACGAGTTTGCCCGATTGGAAGACCTCACGCGCCTCTTTCAAATGGATGCGGCCATCGACACTCTCAATCAGCACGACATCGACCTTTTCGAGCAGCTTCGGAATGGAATCCACAATCTCCACGCCCATGCCGCGCACCTGCTCGGTGAATTTGGCCACGCGGTCCTTGCTTGCAGGCATGTCGGTGCCACCAGGGTAACCTGCCACCACCTTGATGCCTGCGAGATCACCATCGGCCTTCGGATTGTTGAAGAGCTTCGTGAACGCAGGTACGTGTGAGGTATCCAGGCCGATGATGCCCGCACGAAGCGGCTTGAGCGTATCCTGGGAGAATGCGGAGCCTGCAAGGCTGAGGAAGAGAGCCGCGGCGAGAGTGAGAGCCTGTTTCATCATGACCTAAACCTACGCAGTGAAGTCCTGTTGTTGATCAGGTTATCAGCCCTTGAATATCAATGAGATGAAGCTGCCGCCCCTGATCTGCATGAGGAGCATCGATGCAAACCCAGCGCTCGTCACGGCTGGAACGTGGATGATTGTCCACACGCCATTCGCCAGTGTATTCACGGGGCGAATGAAACTCGCCGAGGTCGATGCGCTTGTTTGTGGCGATGTGAAACAGGTGCGGAGTCTGGATGCGGCGCACGCCTTTCGGATAGGTGTCGTTCAGAATCCACTCGTTGCGGTGCAGGTAGGTTAGGTGGCCGCCACTGTCGAGCACGCCATGACCGATCTCCTCGACGATGCCGCTGTCCTTGTCCTCAAAGAGGAAGTCGCCCCACTCCTTGTTGCCGAGCCAGTCCTTGGCCTGGGAGAGGATGTGCGTGGCATCGCGCCAAATGAAGTGCGAGGCGTAGCCATTGGGAATGACGAGACGGAGATCGCTGCCATCCATGTTGGCCGTGATCAGGCGGGTCAGATGCCCACCCTTCGGTTGCGTCCAGCGATGCAGCATGATGAAGCGTTTGCCATCGGGACCGACAAGAAGGTGGTAAGCGTGATGCTTCGAGTCGGGATGGTTTTCCATGACTACTCCGGTCTTGGCGAGCAGCGCATGTGAAACGATGAGCTTCTCCTTACCGGTTTCGAGATTCACGTGGGTGACGCCGCTTCCCGCGGGTGCCATGTCCTCAAAGAAGCGGTCCTTGATGCCGGCGTAGCCGTAGCCGGGGCGGCAGTCGGCCACGCGCGCGAAATCGCAGCTCACGGCTTCTTTGCCATTCGGAGCCAGCGCGTAGATGGGGCTGGGAATCGTGTGCTTCTCGCCCGTCTTTACATCGAGGATGTGACTGACGAAACGGTCCTTTTCACGGTCGTTCCAGATCACCTTCGACTCAGTGCCGGGAATCCATTGCAGCATGCAGCCCTGCTGCCAGCACCAGGCGCGGGACTTGCCTAGAGGGATCCATTTGTCTTTCTCCTGCAGATCGACCATGCCGACCTCGATTTCGTCATCGGCGGTGGGAGAGCGATGTTCGAAGCTGACCTTGTTGCTGAGCACAAAACGGTTGTCCGGCGAGAACTGGAGCTTGTCATAGTAGGCGAACCAATGGAACCCGGGGCCTTTGGTGATGACCCGCGTTGGCGGAAACTTGGCTGCCTCCTGCCCGTGTGCAGCGAGCGATCCGAGAGCGAGCGTGGAAAGAAACTGACGGCGGTTGGGGGATGAAGTCATGGCTGTAAAAATTGACGATCTGTTATTTGGCGGCCTTTGCATCGAGCTCCGACAGTTTGAAACGGACGCTCACGATGTAGGGAGCCTCGCCTTCCGTCCAGTGGCCGTAGGTGGTGGTGACGATGGTGCCGTCTGGCAGCACCTCGATGCCAGGATAGGTGCAGTCGGCGCCTTTGGTGTTGTCCATGATGCGCACACGATACTGCCCCTCGGCGCCGTTGACGATGTCCTCGTATTTGCCCACCCAGCCAACCCAATCGCCTTTCGTTGGACTGACGTGTGTCGTGTCACGGAAGCTGATGAACAAACGGCCATCAGGCGTGTATTTGGCGACGTGGCGGTCTCCAGTAAGAGCCGCGGGCAGTTCCTTGGGCTCACTCCACGTCTGGCCTTCATCGTTCGAGAAGATGACGTACGAATTGTACTTCCGTGAGTTCTCACGCAGCAGCACGGCGATCTGTTTTCCATCTGGCGATCGCAACGCGCCAGGCTCGCACAAGTTCGCATCTGGCAGCATGGCGATGGGGGTGGGCGCACTCCAAGTGAGGCCACCGTCTTTGGAAAGCGTGGTGTAAACCCAGAAGCGCCATGCCTTGGCCGGTGCGCCGCGAATGAAGCGGCCATCGTCATGGAAGAAAGCGAGGTAGTGGCCCGGTGTTTTCAGATCGATCACCGTGCCCATGGTGACGATGCCGCCGAAGTTGCCGATGGGTGCCAGTTCACTCCAGTTTGCCCCATCATCTTCGGTAATGGCCATACGGATGGGGTAAAGGCCGCTGAACATGATGATGCGCTTCTTGCCGCTGGCATCGACCACGCGGTGCAGAGTCGGCACCTCCACGGAGGTCTCCCATGATTTTGGCGTCGGCAGCCGCTCGCTCCACGTCAGGCCCGTGTCGTTGCTGCGCTTGTAAACAATGGGTCCGCGTCCGTGTCCCTTCGGATAGACGATGAGCAAGGTTTTGTTGTCTTCGAGGAGCAGCGTGGTTGGATGACCGAGATACTGGCCCTTCTCCTGATCCACGATGACCTGTCGCTCTTTATCACCGCTGATATCGACGGTGGGAACCGTGTAGCCCGGCGCGAGCTTCGTTTTGAGATTTTTCGGCGGCACCAGAGTGACATCCGATTTTTGCAGCCCGGTTTGGGCTAGAACGGAAGTGAGCAGCAGCGGGAAAAGGATGGCGAGGAATCGAAGATGCATGCAAAGCAAACGGACAACCTCGCGAAGGCTTTGCAAAGGAATCATCTTGGTGAAGCGGACTCACCACCCACCGCGATCAAGTGCCCAGCAGTTTCGTCATCGGATGCCCCTCGTTCTGGTCAATGCGTTCGGGACGACCTTTGTGGTTATAGACAAGCTTGGTATGATCCAAGCCCATCAAATACAGGATGGTCGAATGGATGTCATGCACATGCAGGCGGTCTTCAATGGCATAGAGGCCGAGGTCGTCAGTGGCACCGTAGGTCTGGCCTCCCTGCACGCCGCCACCCGCCATCCACATGGTAAATCCTGTAGGGTTGTGGTCACGGCCATCGCCCTGCTCACTCATAGGAGTGCGGCCAAATTCGCCCCCCCAGATGACAAGTGTTTCGTCGAGCAATCCACGAGCCTTGAGATCGGCAAGAAGACCGGCGATGGGTTTATCAACGGCATTGCAGAGCTTCGAATGATTGACCTCAATGCCTTTGTGGCTGTCCCACTTGCTGCCGGCACCGCTGTACAGCTGGATGAAGCGCACGCCGTTTTCGACGAGGCGGCGGGCGAGCAGGCAGTTGCGGCCAAACACAGCCGTAGCCTCGTTGTCCATGCCGTAGAGCTGCTTCGTAGCCTCGGTTTCCTTGCTGAGATCCACCGCCTGCGGTGCCTCGGCCTGCATTTTGTAGGCGAGCTCATAACCGCGAATGCGGGCATCGAGTTCAGTGTTGCTGGCACGGGATGCGCCATAGTCGCGGTTCAAAGCACCGAGCAGATCGAGCTTGTCGCGCTGACGCTTGCGATCCACGCCTTTCGGATTTTCGAGGTATTTGATCGGCACGCCGTCAGAGTTGAACTCCACCCCCTGATACACCGCGGGCATGAAGCCATTGCCCCAGTTGCGCACGCCGTTGACCACCGTGGCTTCGCTGTCTTTGATGACCACAAAGCCGGGCAGATTCTGATTTTCAGAGCCAAGTCCATACGAGGCCCAGGCACCGAGCGAAGGCCGTCCACCAAAGACGGAGCCGGTGTTCATGGAGCAGACGCCGCCGGCATGATTGATGCCGCTCGAGGCGCAGGAATGAATCACGGCGAGGTCATCCGCATGCTGCGCCACGTTTTGAAACCAGTCCGAGATCCACAGACCGCCCTGGCCATACTGCTTCCAGGTGCGTTTGCATTCGAGCAGCGGCGACTTGGTTTCACCCATGGCGGTGATCGGCGGCTTGAAGCTCGCAGGCAAGGACTGACCGGCGAGTTTGTTCAGCAGCGGCTTGTAATCGAAGGTATCGAGATGGCTTGGGCCACCTTCCATGAACAGGAAGATCACGCTCTTGGCCTTCGCTGCACGCTGTGGAAGCGTGGTGGCGGCAGAAGCGTTTTGTTCACACATCAAACCGGCCAGCGCCACGGCACCAAAGCCGCAGCCGGCGGTTTGAAGAAACTCACGCCGTGTGTTTGGAAAATCGAATCGGTTGCAGCTCATGGTGTTAGTGAAGGTAAAAGAACTCGTTGGTGTTCAGCAGGACCTGGCAGAGATCATTCATGGCCTGATG